>JAQTRJ010000080.1:0-3738 GCA_028711875.1 bacterium
AACCACGCAGTGTCCGCTGACGTGTTCCGCGCCGCCGGGAGCGACGAAGCGGAAACCCACCGCCGCCGCGCTTGGGCTCAGCTCTTCGACCTTGACGTCGGTGAATTCCAGATTCTCGACGCGAACCACGCCGGATAAATAGTCTTCGGCTCCTGCGCGCAGTGTCTCGTAGGGAGCGAATCCGTCGCGAGCCGTCAGGCGTCCGTAGCCGGAAAGCGTGTCTTTGTTCGCTTGGTCGAAGGTGACGCTGAGCGAGTAGCGTGCCGCTTTATAGGAGGGATACAGTTGCGTCCACTGGCGCAGTGCAGGCGGAGTCTGCCGCCAATCGAGCAGGACGCCGCCGGCGCGATCCGTGCGCGAAAACTCCGCGCGCGGCTGAAGCGGATCGCATTCGAACGCGCCGTCTTCGGTCGCCACCATGATCAGCCAACCGGCCGCGTCGTTCAGTGCGGGCACGGGAGGCTCAAACGGAAAATGCGGCAGCGGCCACGTGTTGACTCCCGCCCGCGCCGCCAGCGCGGAAACGAGCACCGACATTTCCAGCGGGTTGCCATAGCCGCTGTGCAGAATGTCGTTCGCGCTGCGCACGTGCAACGGGAAATCAGGATGATCGAGTTCGAGAAGGTTGAAGCGGTCGCGGACCCAGGACTTGATGGCGTCAATTTTATTCTCATCGCCGTGCTCGCCATGCAGCAGTTCCGCGAGCGACGCGGGAATCTCGGGGGGATTCTGCATCGCCCGTTCGATGCGCGCGTGTATGTCACCTGCCACCTGTGTCCAGTCTTCCGCCGTGGTGAATGCGACGTTCGGCAGCAGCACGCGATGCCCGGCGAGGTCTTCGCGCAGATAGCCCGCCTGTTCGCCCATTTTCCACGTATAGGTTGAGCCTGTTTGCGCCACCGCGCCCACGCCGTTCTCCGCCTTGTAGTTCAACGTCACGCCGTCGGGAACGGTCACCATGAGCTCGCGGGCGATGACCGGCCATTCTTCGCGGACATACACGCGGCCTTCCATCCACGGCAGCAGTGGAGCGGAATCAGTGATGCGATAGTGCAGCTCGCTGATCGAACCGTTTTCGAGGCCGAGCAGCGTCACCACCATTTGCCGATAATCCGAATAGTCGGGAGCCAGATCGAAGCCGCCTTCAGGGACGATCGGATTGAAGGCGTTGTCCGGCGTCGAATTGATTTGCCGTCCGTCACGGGTGTAGGTGCGGGCGGTGAGAATCTCAAGCTGCTGACGGCCGTCCACGTACGCGACGTGCGGATCGCCCCACGCGTCGCGGGCCGCTTCGTCGGGAATATAACGGAAGGAATGCCATTCGTAGCCGCGCGAACCGTCCGCGTTTTGCGTGTAGGTCTCGCTGCACCAGAGAAGAATGCACGACGCGCGCGGATATTTCTGGATCGCGCCGAGGTTCGCCTTCACGTCGTCGGGCAAACCGTCAAACTCGGCGAAAGCCAGCGGCGCAAGAAGCAGGAAGAGCGTAAGGATGGTGAGGGATTTCATTTCGCGCCTCCCTTCTCGATCACCAGAGCTTGATCTTTGGCGGTTTCCTCCAAGCTGTGATAGGCCTGCCACGCTTCGTCGTAGTCGTCAAGCGGAATCGAGCGGTCGCGCAGCTTGAATACCTGTGAGAATTTCAGGGCAGCGCCGCTCTTTTCCCAGCCGTCGTTCAGGTGACCGATCTCGCCGCCGGTATCGCGCTCATCGGGAAGCGTCTTGGCGGTGAATCCGGCGGGCAGGGTCAGCGTTTCACTCACCGTGATATGGCGGGGATTGTAGGTGAACACCGGCTGCGTTCGTTTTTCTTTCAAGCCGGTAGGCAGATTGTGCTGATAGCTGCCGCCGAACAGGAACTTGGCGGAGAACGGCTCGTAGTCCATGCGATTTCCGATCACCCGCGCGTAGCGGGGAACGCGGAACTCGATCCGGAGCGTCCACGGTGTCTCGAAATCCCACATGTCTCCGTATTTCACGCTGACCAGTTCCGCGGTCGGATAGGCGGCCGCCAGACGGCGGCGACAAGTCTGATCCCACCGATCCTGCCCGTTGTCCGAGAACTCGCGGCGGGTGCGGGAATCGCCGTAGGACTTTCCCTGCACCGTCACGGTTCCCGAGAGGTCTCCGCTGGCAGCGAGCCGCGTCGTCATGGTGAACGACACGTCGTTCTCCTCGGCGGTGAACTTGGCGATCTGCTGCAAGTCTTCGCCTTCGGGAGAGCCGATCACGATATGCTGCTCGGACTCGGCGTGACTCCAGAGCTTGGGATTGAAGGGCGACCAGGTCGGATCGAGCATCAGAAACGAACCGTCGGGCTTGCGCGTCGCCACCACGCAGTGATTGAACTGATCGGCGGGAATGCGCTCGACGCGCGCGCCGGCCATGGTCATCACGGGATAGGTTTCGGTGAATCCTGCCGCCCGCAGCATGGTGACCAGCATTCCGGCGATATCCTTGCACACTCCGGCGCGATCATGGAAGGTCATGGTTCCGGGATGGAGCGTGTAGCCTTCGCCTTCGCCCATGCTGATGCCGCTGTAGCGAATTTCCTGCGCCACCCAGTGCAGCAGCGCGTAGAATTTGCAGGTGTCGTCCCGGCAATTCGCCGTGATCTTCTGAACTTCGCGGCGGATGGCGTCGTCCGAATCGAAGACGTGCGCATTCTCGTTCACGTGATAGAACCAGCGCGATTTCTCGGCCCAACTCCGGACGTTGGTGAACACGACCTTCGGCACGAAGTCCTGCGGGCCGGGCGAACGTTCTTCGGCCTCATAGGCGGGAACGTTGTCCTTCCAGAAATGATAAACCAGCCGTCCGTTCTCGAACAGCGTCGCGCTGTAGATTTCCCCGTTGTAGGTTTCGTATTGCGCGGGCATGGTCTCGGGCATGGTGATCGTGTACGCCTTCCGCTTCATGGGCGGCGTCTCGTTCTCCATGATGCTGCTGCCGAACATGATCACGTCGTAGTACGTCCCGCGCATCGGCGGGATGTAGCGTTCTTCCTCGCCGTCCGATGCGAGATAAGCGATCATGAAGCCCATCGTCATGTATTCGAGTTCCAGTGCGTCGCCGACTTCGAGCGGCGGCACGGGCAGCGTCTTCATCCGCGCACCCCAGTAGATCATGTGCTGCGGCTGGGGCAGGTCTTTCAAGAGACCAAGATCGAGCGTCTCGACGGTTCCATTCTTGCGGTGGACGCGAGCCGTAAGAATTTCTATCTTGTTCGATGCAGGATCATAGTCAAAGCGCGCCGCCCGCAGCTTGGCCACTCCGTTCGGAGTCAGGACTTTGGTCAGCGTGTGAACGCGCTTGTGGGACAGGCCGGTGGTATCCACGTCCACCCATGTGGAGTCGAAGACTAACAGTACGTCGTTGTCGTCCCAGTCTGCGCTCCGGCCAGCCGCCGCAACCAGGTCCTTGTACGGACTGACGGCGGCGGATTCCTGAGCGAGTACCGCGGTGCAGGTCCACAGAAGGGTCGCTATCGCGGCAAACAAGATCCATCGGTTTCGCATCGTTACCTGTGGGGGTTGTATTCGGGATTGGAATTCAGATGAGATCGTGACCGGCGTAGGCACTGCCGGTTACATTATAAAGGTAATAATTCTGCCTCATTAAGGCAACCGGAACGGACGCGTTCAGAAATCTGAATGGCCATTACTATACTATTGTGTTTCTTGGTATTGTTGTGTTGCTGACAGGCCGACCGCGAGTGCTGCCGCGATCCAGTGATCG
>JAQTRJ010000080.1:3748-7998 GCA_028711875.1 bacterium
ACCCTCCCGCCGTTGGTGCGTTAGCATAGGCACATCTTCTTAGCGACTGGCAAATATGAATCGCTGGAGACAATTCATGAGCGATTACGGCTGGATACTGCTTCTCGCGGGCTGGTTTGTGCTCATGAAGTTCGTGCTTCCGCGGTTCGGAGTCGGCACCTGAATGTCGGGCGCGTGCGACCTCGAGGATCGGGGTCACCGGACGACGCAGACGGACAAGTCCGCTGCGGAAATGGGAACCGAGCAACTCCCGCCCGACCCGAAACCCTGACAAGAAGCTACCTCAAAATCCTCGCCGAGCCGGATTAAGGGCTGAGGATCTGTGGTAAGAAGGCTTTGCCGCCGCCCGCAATCCGGCCGGAACCGCTGCGAAAAATCAATTCTAAGATAGTATCGAGTAAAGCTTGCCGCGGAATTATCCCACTCCGCTTGCTGGCGTTCTCGCGGAGTCCTCCCTCCTCAGGATGGGAGGATTCTTCGTTGTGCCGTGTCTGAATTCCCCGCTGCCGTAGAGGAATGGACTGACCACAGAGTCATGTGTTCCCGCCCGTCGGGATTTTATTCCATGGCCATTGCCATATCGGCGAAAGATACGTATCTTGTGACCCCGATAAAGAAACCGTGAATCTTCGCCGAATGAGGATGCCGCGCGAGTCATGAAAGCAGCTATCCACTTTTTGTTTATCCTTGCGGCCGGATTGGCTCTTGCCCAGCAGCCGGTTTCGAGGCCCGTGACGGATCTTGTGATTCATGCCAGCGATAGTTCAGGGGATGTGGTTCTGCATTGGTCACGCCCCGCTGCCGCCGACAGTTTCCGGATTTTTTCGGGAGACTCCGCGCTGTTCTCATGGGGCGTAGCCACCCAGATTGGAGCCACGGCCGACACGGAGTTCATTCACTTGGGCGGTTTGTTGGGAGCGGAGCAGCGTTTCTACGCGGTGACCGCCATCACGTCCATGGTGGTTGTCCCCGCGGGTTCCTACGACATGGGAGCCATCTACCAGACGAGTTCCCAGCCCGTCCACTCGGTCAACGTGCCGGAATTTCGCATGGATATCTATGAGGTGACCAACTCGCAATACAAGGATTTCTGTGATGCGACAAGTCGCCCCTACCCGCCCGATCCCGGTTTCTCCGGTATCCCGGACTACTTCGCGAACGAAGCCTATCTGAGTTTCCCTGTGGTGATGGTGGACTGGAATGATGCGCGCGATTATGCGGCGTGGGCGGGAAAACGTCTGCCGACGGAAGCGGAATGGGAACGGGCCGCCTAGGGCCATTAAGAAAACCGGCATTGGCCGTGGGGGGATGTTTGGGTGGCCGGGAATGACAACATCGACGACAATTCTGCGGATGAGTATCCCTTCACGTGCCCGGTGACAGCCTATCCTGCCGGAATCAGTCCCGTGGGGTGTTTCAACATGACCGGCAATGTCTGGGAATGGTGCGAGGACGATTGGCACGAGAGCTACGCGGGAGCTCCCGATGACGGTAGCGCCTGGATTGATTCGCCTCGTTCCGCTTTACGTTGTGTCCGAGGCGGCTCGTGGGGAAACTTTTTCTGTGCCAGTCCTCGGTGTGCCTCGCGGGGCCGGTTTGATCCCGCGAGTCGCAGCCCCAATATTGGATTTCGCTGTTGCGGAACTCTGGATGTCGCGGTTGGATTGCCAGCTCCCGACATGCTGCATAGAGAGCCATGAATCATCTGTCGGGTGAATCCGTCAGGACATGACCGCATTTCCTGAATACTTGTTTGGTGAATGAACGAACCCGGTTGCGAGACCGGGTTTTTTTCGTCCGAGAAAGTGGCCGCCATGTGGTGAAATGCCGGATTGTCTGGTTCTTTTCCACTAAACGCTGACTTTGGGTGATGGGGAGTAATACATATCTCATATATTAACAAATAATTACACTCCATTGAAGGCCACTGCGTGACGGTCTTGCATTTGCATTCTATCCTTGCGGCAACGGAAAGGAGTCGCTATGGATCGCCGTCTGTGGATCATGACCGCCATCGTCGCACTTCTACTCAGTGCGGCTTCGACCTTCATGGGAATCCAGTCGGAAACGCTGGCCAGCCGCACCGCCCGCATCCAGTTTGCCTGCCGTCAGCCGGAGGTGTCGCAGACACGGATGACGCGGATGTTCAGCGCGGCCGACAGCGCGACCTTTCGTACGCCGAATCCCCGCACCGACTCTCTGCCCGGCCGAGTGAATATGGCCGGCTTCTGATCGCTTTCGACGCTCCGCACTGGCTTTGAGGAGCGTGCCCCGGCGCAAACGTGCGTCGGGGCTTCTTTTTACATTTTGTACTGGGTCTACGAGTTCTCGCGCGCGATTCTCACGTTTCTCTGCAAGCGCGCATAGCCGGTGCGCTCCAGCGCGGACCCGGCGAAACGCGCGCGAAATTCCTCTTCCGAAAGCGCCGCGAGTTCAGCCAGCAGCGGCGCTTGCCGTTCGAGCGTTCCCCGATAACTTTCTTCGCGGCTGGCGAGTGCGAATCTCCCGTTCCACGGGCAGCACGACTGACACTTGTCGCAGCCGAACACATTGTTGCCGATCTTTTTTTGCAGGTCGCGCGGAATGTCGCTTTTGTGTTCGATGGTCAGATAGCTCACGCAGCGGCTCGCGTCCAGTGTGTATTCCGTGTCCAGCGCGCCCGTCGGACAGGCCTCGATGCAGCGGCGGCACGTTCCGCATGACGGCATCTGCGCAGTCAGCGTGGGCGGAAGATCGGCCGTGGTGAGAATCTCGCCCAAAAAGAGCCACGATCCCGCGCGCGGAGAAATTAGGAGCGTGTTCTTGCCGATAAAACCCAGTCCCGCGCGCTCGGCGTATTCCTTTTCCATGACCGGCCCGCCGTCCACAAAGCAGCGCGTCTGCACATGTGGAATTTCTTCGCGCAGAAAAACGGCGAGCGTTTCCAGTCTCGGCAGAATGACATTGTGATAATCGCTGCCCCAGGCGTACGACGCGATCACGCCGCGCGCCGGATCGTTGCGCAGTTCTTCGGGAAGCGATTCCGTGAAGTACGACTGCGCGACCGAGATCACCGAGTGCGCGCCGGGCAGAACTTTCGGCGCGTCAAGCCGCTTCTCCGCCGTGCGCGCCAGATATCCCATGTCGCCCGCTTTACCCTCGGACAGCCACTTCCGAAAGAACGCGCCGCGGTCGGAAGGCCGCACGGCGGCGATCCCGAACAGGTCAAATCCCAGCTCGCGCGCCTTCGTCTCCAGGTCCGTGACAATCTGCTGATTCATGAGTCTGTCTTGAAGTGGAATCGTTTCGAGCAGGTTCCGGCCGGGTTATGCGCGGCGCAGTTTTTCCATATCGAATGAGTTTCCGCGCTCAACCCGGCTCGATGTGTGTTCAAAGAGGACTTCACGGGGCTTGAGTTTTTGGAAAAATCCTCGTACACTGAGTTCTATGGAACGACCAACCCTGCCCACCGATCCGGTGCCGACCGCGCTCCGTTACTACGACCTGATCGCCGGAGTCTTCGTGGCCGTGCTGCTGATCTCGAATATCACGGCCGTCAAGCTGGTCGAGCTGCTCGGCTTTCCCTTCGACGGCGGCACGCTGCTCTTTCCGCTCAGCTACATTTTCGGAGACATTCTCACCGAAGTGTACGGCTTTGCCCGCGCCCGCCGGGTGATCTGGCTCGGCTTCTTCGGAAATCTGCTGGCTGTGCTGACCTTCGCCGCGGTGGCCGCGCTTCCGCCCGCGTCGGTCTGGCCGAATCAGGACGCGTTCGTCGCCACGCTGGGCGTGGTGCCGCGAATCGTCGCCGCGAGCTTCATCGCCTATCTGGCCGGAGAATTTTCCAACTCGTACATTCTGGCTAAGATGAAGATCATCACGCGCGGCCGCTTCCTGTGGACGCGCACCATCGGCTCCACGCTTGTTGGCGAAGGCGTGGATACGTTGATCTTCGTCACGCTCGCCTTTGCCGGAACGATCCCGCTGCGCGATCTCGGCCTGATGATGATCTTCAACTATATCTTCAAGTGCGGAACGGAAATCGTCTTTACGCCCGTCACCTACGCCGTCGTCGGATTCCTGAAACGAAAAGAGCGCGTGGACGTCTACGACACGCACACGATCTTTAATCCCTTCCTGTTTTTCCGCCTTGCTCCCCGTGCCCGCGAGTGTCGGTAGCCGCCAGCGGATAAGGTACATCGTGATCGCCAGAGTTGCAAGCGGCTCCGCGAGCCTTGCCGGATCGTCAGCCTCCCGAGCGCCCCGTGCCC
>JAQTRJ010000081.1 GCA_028711875.1 bacterium
GCCGGAGACGTGATCCGCACCACGCCGCTCTTGCGTCGCATCCGCAAGGAGCATCCGCGCGCGTGGATTTCGTGGATGACGGAGACGCCTGAAGTTGTTCCGACGCGGACGAACGATCCGATGGGCGCCGACGAAGTGCTGCGCTGGAATACCGACGGCCAGTGGATCGCGCTGGGCACGCCGTGGGACTGGCTGATCGCGCTCGACAAGGACCGCCCGCTGCTCGCGATGGCGGCGCGCTGCCAAGCGAAACAGCGATCGGGCTTCGCGCTGGAGAATGGCCGGGCCGCGGGCTTGGACGCCGCCGCGCACGCGAAATTTCTCACCGGCATTGACGACCAACTCAACCGCGCGAACACGCTCAGTTATCCGCAGGAAATTTTCCGCATCTGCGGCTACGACTTCGCGGGCGAGGAATACGTTCTCGATCCGTGTCTCGATCAGCCGCTGCCCGAGAGGATTCCACAGGGCAAACAGCTCGTCGGTCTCAATACCGGCTGCGCGCCGCGCTGGAAGACGCGGCTCTGGCCGGAGCAGCACTGGAAGGAACTGGCGTGGCAGCTGCGCGACGCGGGCTACGGCGTGCTCCTGCTCGGCGGTCCGGCGGAGCACGAAAAAAACGAGCGCATCGCCGGCGCCAGCGGCGCGGCGTATCTCGGACACTTTCCGCTGCGCCAGTTCATCCGGCTGATCGGCGAAATAGACGTGATGGTCACGGCGGTGACGATGGCGATGCACTTGGCGATCGGTTTGCACAAGCGGCTGGTGCTTTTCAACAACATTTTCAATCCGCGCGAATTCGAGTTGTATGGACGGGGAGAAATTCTCGAACCCGATCCGCCCTGCGAATGCACGTTCGTCAGCGAATGCGACAAACTCTGCATGGATCGCATTGCTCCCGGGCGGGTGCTCGACGCGGTGAAGCGGCAGGCGGTGCCGTCAAAATGAAAATCGCGATCGTCGGTCCGGCCTATCCGCTACGCGGCGGAATCGCGCAGTATCTGGCCATCCTCTATGATAAGTTACGCGCGGCGGGTCATGAGGTGCGCTTCGTGTCGTTCACCAGGCAGTTTCCCGAGTGGCTGTTTCCCGGCAAGACGCAGATGGAGAGCAGCCGCGACGTGATAGAAGTACAGCCAGTCGCGCGTTTCGCGCCGCTCGAGCCGGCGAGTTGGCGGAGAACCTCCCGCGAGATCGCCGCCTTCGATCCCGAACTCGTGATTTTCAAATGGTGGATGCCGTTTTTCGGCTTGGGTTATTGGGCGGTGCAGCGATGGCTTCGCAAGCATACCCGCGCCCGCGTTTTGTATATCGTGGACAACGTGATTCCGCACGAGCGGCGGTTGGGAGATCGCGCCTTGACAATGCTTGCGTTTTCGCAGACGGATTTTTTTGTCGCCCAAAGCCGCGCCGTCGAGCGCGACCTGTTTTCGTGGTTTCCGAACCTGCCCACGGAGTGTGCGGCGTTTTCCGCGCACCCGATCTACGACTGCTATCCCGAGTTCGCGGGGACGATGCCGGAGGCGCGGGCGGCGCTTGGCTTGCCGCGCGAGGGGAAACTGATTCTCTTTTTCGGTTTTGTGCGGCGCTACAAGGGTCTCGATCTGCTCCTGCAAGCGCTGCCGAAAATGCGGGCGATACTTCCCGACTTGCGGCTGGTGGTGGCGGGAGAATTTTACGAGCCTCGCGCAGACTATGACACGCTCATTCACCACCTCGGATTGGAAGAGGCGGTGCATATTCACGATGAATACTGCCCGAACGAAAGAGTCGGCGTGTTTTTTTCCGCTTCGGACGTGGTGGTTTTGCCCTACCGCAGCGCCACGCAGTCGGGCATTATCCAAATCTGTTACGCGCAGGGTCTGCCGGTGATTACCACAGACGTCGGCGGGCTGTCGGAAGTCGTAGTCGAGGGTGAAACGGGATTCATCGTGCCGCCGGAGAATCCCGATGCTCTCTGCGAAGCCGTGAGAAAATTTTTCGAAGCTGGCGGGCGAGACCAGTTTCGCGAGCAGGTGAAGCGGCACGCCGGCCGTTTCAGTTGGGAAGGCTTGGTCGAGACCATCGAACGATTGGGTGCGAATTCGCCGCGATGATCTCCCTGATCCATTGTAACGAACGAGAAGTGTTGTGAGTCCTGAAGCCGCCAATCTTCACGAAGAAGCCATTGACTACGATCCGCTGAAATCCGTGCTCGGGCGGATCGTTGCCCGCAGCGTGACGCTGCGGAAACTGTTTTATCTCGCATTGGGCGTGTTGTTTCTGCGGCAGTGGCACGTGCGCGCCGAACTTGCGCGGATCGTCCGCGCCCGTCGCGCACACATCCGGGGAATCCTCGACGCGGGCGCGGGCTACGGGCAGTACAGCTATCTGCTGGCGAAGTTGTTTCCCGAAGCGAAAATTCTGGCGGTGGACGTGAAGGAGGAGCAGATCGAAGACGGCCGCTGGTTCAGCGAGAAGGTGGGACAAAATAATGTGGAGTACACGCTCGGCGATCTGACGCAGTTCCGGAGCGAAAATTTCGCCGACCTCGCCGTGTCCGTGGACGTGATGGAGCACATCGAAGACGACGAAGCGGTGTTCCGCAACGTGTTCGCGACGCTGCGAACGGGCGGCCAGTTTCTGATCGCCACGCCGTCCGCCGAGAAGGAAACCGTGCCCGGCGAGGAGTTTCACAGCGTGATCGGCGAGCACGTGCGCACCGGCTACACCGAGCACGAGTTCCGCGCGAAGATTACGCGAGCCGGTTTTGTCGTAGAGAAACTGCGGCGCACTTACACGCCGGTTTGGGGAACGCTTGCCTGGTACATCCTGCAGCGGATTCCGGTGCGGCTGCTGACGATTTCGAAGCTGATTGTCGTGATCGTCGTGCCGTGGATGATCGTGCTTTATCCCGTGGCCGCGCTGTGCATGGCGTTTGATTTACTGAATAGCACGAGCGCGCGCGGCGGTGGCTGGCTGATGGTCGCGCGCAAACCGTAGCGATTCTTCCGCCATTGCCGGTCAGGAGACCGACAACGGCGAGGAATTAGAACAAAGAAAGGCCGCAGGGCACTCGCCCGCGGCCTGTTTCTTTATGGATAATTCCCAGGACCAGGACACTGTCTTGTAGCGTCGCATAAGTGCTTGTACTTTCGTCTGCGTTTTTTGAGCGACAAGACAAAAACAAGACATTTACGGCGGGTTTCCTGTGGATTCCCGCACCTCAGGTGCGCGAATTCACCAGTGAAGATTCCTGCGGAAAAGGCTGGGGCGAAGCTTTGTCTCGTATCGGTTGCGACATGCCAAGAAAGGCTGATTAGACCACACTTGGCTACCGAGACTGTCGAAGAATCGGACAGGTGCAAGTGATCTTGACGAGACAGGCTCCCCATTGCTGAGGAGCCTGTTCTGTGATTCGATGTTGATCCGTACTATTTCAGGAGCACCATCTTTCTCTGCGCGACAAAGCCTGCCGTCTCCATGTGCAGCATGTACAATCCGGAAGGCAGTGCCGACGCATCAAAGGCGATTCGATGATGACCCTGTAACATGCTCCCACTTACCAGCGTCGCCACCGTCTGCCCCTGCACGTTGAAAACCCGAATATACACGAGACCAGTTTCCTTCAGCACATATTCAATCTCGGTCACGGCATTGAATGGATTCGGGTAGTTCTGATACAACGCATAGTCAGTAATGGCTGTTGGCGCGGACAACGGTGTTGCGCTCACGGTTTGCAACTCTCTCTGTGTTCCATTGATGGCAACCGACACCAGCGTATAGCGGTAGGTCGTCCCGTTGATTACCTCCGTGTCGGTCCAAGTGTAGCGCGTTTCCGTACTCGCGTTTCCCGCGCCAGGCACGTGAACCAAGAGACTTCCATTGCGTACGATGTCAAAGTGATCGTTCTGAATTTCGGAAGCCGTCGTCCAGTTGAGGGTAATCGCACCATCGCCGGCCGTGGCGACGCAACTAACCAGTTCCACTGAGAGTTGTGCGTCGTGCATGATATAGTCTTCTACTTCACCGACCGAGTCCGCCGCGAATGTCCCGCAAGTCATGGTGGGACAAGCTCCGTTATCCATCAGACCAAAGCCCTCCGAACCCACGGCAGAGCTGGTGAGTCGGAAGCGGAAGATGCCGTCATAGCGGGGATGCCCTAACGTACTGTCACCCGGATCGAGGAGCGAAAACTCCTGTTCGCCGGGAACCACCGGCTGATTCTGAATAATCCATTCGGGAGCCGTGCCCTCACATAGAACGTCGCAGAAGTTGCCGTTTAGATTGCCGTCCTTCCAGGCATTGAGAAAGAGTTGTCCACCAAGACTCGCATACCGTGCATACTCGGGGCCTTCGGTCACGGTCACGATCACCATCTTTTCTTCCCCAGAGCATGGCATCCACGGCAATTCGACAAAGACAACTCCATCATCACCGGTATCGAGATCCAGCGCGTTCGGCGCCGCCTCACTGGTGATATTTTCACCAAGCCATGCCACTCCTGAAAGACCGTGTGCGGGATTGTTCACCAGCGTGGGATAATCGCACGTTGCCAAGTCACCCATGTCCACTTCAGCGTAGGGAAAAGAGCAGTTCAGGCGCGTGCCTTCATCGGGATCGGACAGCGGCCCATCACCGGCTCCATTATACGCTTTCACGTCGTAGCTATATGTTCCCGGCGCGCAGATGTCTGTGAACATTGTGACATTTGGATCCGTCGTGCCGACCTCGACGGCGTCCCGATAGACCTTATAGCTAGTCTCGTCAGCAACATCATCCCAAGTTATCATAACGCCATCACACAGATCCTCCGATGCCGACACCCCGGTCACTTGCGCCGAGGGCATAGCAGACAGCAGAACGGAGATGCTGTTGCCATCGCGATTTGTCATCGCAAGATCGGGCAAACCGTCAGAATTGAAATCGCCGCTGATGATCGAGGTGATGTACGACGAGACTCCGCTTACATACCAGTCACTGGTGGGAAACGTTCCGTTGCCCGCACCAAGTAAAATCACGATGTTCCCACCGCTGCCCCCTTCGCACACCGCAACGTCAAGATGGTTGTCTTGGTCGAAATCCGCGACCGCGACACCCATTGGATTGGAAACCGCCGATATATTGGTCGGGGATCCGAACGATCCGGTTCCGGTTCCCAACAGAATAGAAACGTTTGAGCTGCCGCGGTTGGCCGTGACAATGTCAGTGTAGCCATCTTGGTTGAAATCACCGCAGGCGACCGCGCAGGGATTGCTCCCGACATCGTAGTCCACACGGTTGCCGAAGAACATGTTCCCTTGCCCGAGGAGAATGCTCACCGTGTTGCCGGAATAATTCACCACGGCTAGATCCTGATTATTGTCTCCGTTGAAAAGACCTGAGCAGATGGCCCATGGACCATTGAAGCCGGACTTGGTATCGCGATCGCTGAAACCGCCGCTGCCGTTTCCCTGAAAGGTTTGCACTAAGTTCCAAGTGCGATCCGTGACGGCAAAGTCGAGTTGGCTGTTGTTATCGAAGTCGCTCACCGCGATCGCCATGGGCCCCATGAAGTAACCGCCGCCGCCAAAAAGATCGGTGGGCGCACCGAATCCACCGGAGCCTGTCGCCAGCCAAACGCGGATATCACGAGTCCCCTGTCGGGGGATAACGATATCCGTGTAGCCGTCTGTGTTGAAGTCACCGGTCGCAATGTGCTCAGGATACGACCCTGCGCACGATAAGGTCGCAGCGCTTCCGAAGTTCCCGCCTCCGGTTCCGAGCAGCACTCCGACAAACGCATTGGTGCCGTCGTTGTATCCCACGGCTGCAAGATCAAGGTAAGAGTCCGCGTTGAAATGACCCACTGCGATATCCCACGGCGAGGTTCCGCCCACGGGATAAGTGTGCGGTGCCTGAAAGAGCGGTTGTGCATAAGCCGCACCCGCCACCAATCCGGCAACGATCCACAGACAGATCAAGATCCTTTTCATGGCATCTCACTTTCTCTGATTTCGTTTTCGTTCGTCAGATTATTTTTATTCTTCACGCTGTTTCATTGCACGGCCGTAACCGCGTAAAACCGTGCCGCATCGTTGGAACTGGACTCCGGATCCTGATACACCGCGTTCTCGGTCGAGTCGTACAGAGCAAACGAATCGAAATCCGTCAAGCTCCGCCAAATTCGATAGTAGGATACCGCTATGGGATTCCCGAGAATATCCAGCGTGACGGGCGTCCACCGAAGCTCTACGATGCCGTTGATCGGCGCGATGGTCAGATCGTTCACTGCCTGTGGCGGAGACACCACCATCGGCGCTCGCCCGAAGAATATGGAGACATAGCCGGGAGCCCCGGAGGCAGCCCAATTCACCGCCGCCAGATCCAGGTGAGTATCCCTGTCGAAGTCGCCCGTCACCATTTGATAGGGTCTCTCGCGCGTTCCATACGAGGCATTCATCTCAAACGTGCCAATTCCACTCCCCAAAAGAACGGCAATCTGGCGGCCGTCATCCGTTTCGTCAGCAACGGTAAGGTCGAGGTGGGAATCGCCATTGATGTCTGCCGCGATGATATCAAAAGGTGCGTTGCCTACGTAGGTGCTTTGGGCGAATTGAAAATCACCCAGGCCGTCTCCCAACAAGATGGTCAACGAACGACTGCTGTAATTCGCCGTGGCAAGGTCGAGGTTTCCATCCTCATTGAAGTCGCCATGAGTAATGGCCAAGGGGGCAACTCCACCGATGGAGTAATTTGTGACCGGCTGGAAGCTGCCGGTTCCCGTTCCGAGGACAACGGAGATGCTGTCTGAGCTTCCGCCATGCGTGATGGCCAGATCGGCGTGAGAGTCTCCATTGAAATCGGCGGCCGTTAACTGGTTGGGCCAGCACGCGGGATAATCGCAAATCTCATAAGGAACACCCCGCGCAAACGATCCCGTCCCGGAACCCAGCATGATGCTTATGCTCTTGTCCACGTCGTTGGAGACCGCCAAGTCCAAGTGCCCATCTTCGTTGAAATCGGCACTGACGACATCGGTGGACGTGCTGGCTCCCGTACTGTCTACTGTGACAGCGCCAAATTCGCCAGTTCCTGTTCCCAAGAGAACGGAGACATATCTCATCAAGTTGGCGATCGCGACGTCTTGATGGCCGTCTTCGTTGAAGTCGCCGCAGGCAAACGACACAGAGTTCTGGTCGTAAGCGGGAAACTGCGTTGCCGACGAAAATTCGCCCGCCCCATTTCCCAGCAGAACGTCCACGTAATAGGGTCGTCCGATGACGAAATCCAGATTCCCGTCTTCATTGAAATCCGCGCAGGCGATGGAGCGCGGCGATTGCCCCGTCGCATAAACCGGCGCGTCGCCGAAAGTCCCTTGACCGGTTCCCAAGTGAAAAGACAGGTTCGAGTGGTGTTCGTTGGCTACCACCAAATCCGGTATGCCATCCTCCGAGAAATCCCGCAGGTGAATTGCACTGATCGAGGTTTCCTCGACATCGTAGTCCGTCGTGGCGCCGAACGTGCCATCGCCGACTCCCAGCAGAACCGAGTAGTTCTCGCTGTTGATGTTCCCTACGACGATATCCAGATGGTCGTCCTCGTTGATGTCAGCGAGGCTGACCGACTGGGGCGCCCATCCCACGGGATAGTCAGTTTCCCCGAAGAAGGAACCCGATCCATTCCCCAACTTCACCGTCACACGATCAGTGGTTCCATCGTTGGTCACAACGATATCTTCATGACCATCTTCATTCACGTCGGCATGGGTGATCGCCGAAGGTGAGGCAACGGGGAAATCTACAGGATCGGCAAAGACTCCGTTCCCTGTTCCCAGCATCACCGACATCATGTTGGCGGAAATCCGTGCTACGACAAGGTCTGAATGACCGTCTTC
Organism: bacterium; assembly: GCA_028711875.1. Taxonomy (GTDB): domain Bacteria; phylum Electryoneota; class RPQS01; order RPQS01; family RPQS01; genus JAHJDG01. Next base: position 7,856 of record JAQTRJ010000081.1, read on the forward strand.
GTTGCGGTCCACTGTCGTGAGCGCAAAGGGTCGGCCGCTAAGAGAGTAATACACCGGAGAAGACGGCCACTCGCCGAAGGTACCTTCTCCTTGATTGAG
>JAQTRJ010000082.1 GCA_028711875.1 bacterium
CTGGTCGAGGAAGTGCGCGGATTGATGGAACAGGGATTTCGGGAGGATAGCTGCAATGCCCTGCGCACGCACGGCTATCAAGAGATCTTCCCGTTTCTGCGCGGCGAAATCTCGCAGGAACGCATGATCGAAGATGTCCAGCAGGCGGTTCGGCATTACGTCAAACGGCAGCATACGTGGTTCCGCCATGAACCTCGGACAGTCTGGATGAAGCGCGATTTCACAGAGTCGGCGGAAACCGTCGCGGACAGAATCGCGGCGGATTTCCGGGGATTTGTATCCCGATAAACGATTCCGTCTCTTGCCGGCATACAAAACGCCCGCAGAATCATCTGCGGGCGTTGCGCGTATTCACGCGGGATGTTGGTTAGTCCAACTCATCCGAAGCCAAAGGAGTGTTTCGCGGCGCGTTGGCGGCGGCGGGAATGCAGACCGTGAACGACGTTCCCTTGTCCACAGCGCTCTCGATTTCGAAGCGCGCGCCATAGGGCGCCAGCAGCTTCTGAACCGTTGAAAGACCGAGGCCCGTTCCAGTCGGATGATCGGAGTGCCCTCGTCCGACCAGCGGCTTGGTGGTGAAAAACGGGATGAAAATCTGTTCGCGATTTTCTTCAGGGATGCCGCAGCCCGTATCGCGAATGGTGATGTGAATATCGCCGTTTCGCAGGCTCGTTTCCACAGTCAGTTCGCGCCGTTCGTGGCCGTGCATGGCGTCCAGCGAGTTGCGGATTACGTTGTTGATGGACTGCGAGAAATCGCTGTATCGTCCCAAGATTGCCGGAATCTCGTCGGCGAAGGAGAACGTCTTCGTGACGTTGTGCTTGTATTCCAAATCCGCTTCAAGGAATCGCAGCTCCTCGCGCAGCAATTCGTTCAGGTTGATCTCCTGCGGATTGGATTCCTGTTCCTGACGGCTTTTCCACATCAGGTTGCGGATGATGGAATTAATCCGCTCGACTTGCTGAATCACCCCGTCAATGTCCTGCATCTCGGGATGCTTCATCTTGATGAGCTGCGCGGTCCCGTAAATGCCCATCAACGGCGTGTTGATGTTGTGAGCGATTCCCGAAGCCAGCAGGCCGATCGCCGCCAGCCGCTGTTCGCTGAGGAGCTCGTTTTCGATGATCTCGTGGTGTTTGGCCTGCTCCACCTGATCCGTGACGTCGCGGATTACCAATTGTAACAGGCTTTGCGAGTCGAACTCGACGGCGCCCACCGTGACCTGAGCCGTTCGCGGAGGATGGTTCTTGCGATGGAAAAGCATTTGCGGAAAGCGCCATTCGCGGTGTCCGCGTGCGCGGGCCTCGGTCAGCGGCTGAGCCAGTTGCGTGCCGACAAAATCCGCAATCGGCCGATGCTGAAGCTCCTCGTTCGTCACCTCGAGCAGACGGGCCGCGGCGATGTTGAAATCCACAATCCGTCCGGTGGCGATGTCCACAAGCAGGATCGCGTCCACCGCGCGATTGAAAATTGCCCGGTAGCGCAACTCGCTCTCCCGCAACTGACCGGAGCGCCTTTCCACGAGTTCTTCGAGCTTTTGCCGGTACTGTTCATTCTCCGCCTGCAATCTTGCCTGCTCACTCAGCAGCCGAAAACGGTCGTGAGCGCGCCGAATAATCAGCGTCAGTTCTTCTCGCTGACAGGGCTTCGGTACGTATTCGTAGGCGCCGAGTTGAATCGCTTCGCGCGCCGTTCCGATGGTCGGATCGCCCGTGAACATGACGATTTGCGTCGCCGGATTCCGCTCCTTCAGATACCGGAGCAGCTCCGCGCTGCTTCCCGGCAAATGAACGTCGCAGAGCACCACCGGATAGGAGCGATCGTTAAGAAGCCGTTTGGCCAGATCAATGGAATAAACCGAATCAACCGTCCATCCCTCAACCCCCAGGAATCCTTCCACGACTCGACAGACCACCTCTTCATCGTCCACCACCAGCAACCGTCGTTCTTCGTCGGTCGCCGCTGGCGGCGTGTGAACCGATGTGCCGTTCAGCAAGTCACTCATGACACTCCCGGTATGGAAACTGCGATAGATTCCGCGTCAAAGGCTCCGTGTCCGGTTGTGGGCAGCGAGGCCAGCGTCTGCTCGATCAACTGCTTGAGTTCGTTCACGGTGAACGGCTTGCCGAGGAAACCGTCGGCGTGCCACTTCCCCGCCGATTCGCGAACCTTCTCCACGCCATACCCGGTGATCAGAATCACCGGCAAGGCGGGATTATGCGCCTTCAAGGACGTGAGAAGCTCAAGGCCGCTCATGTCCGGCATATGCAGATCAGTGATGACCAAGTCCACACTCTGCTCCAGACACACCCGATAGGCTTCGCGTCCCCCGAACGCGCAGAGCACGTCGTAGCCCAGCAGATCCAGAATCTTCGCCAGCGTGTGCACCATAAACTGCTCGTCGTCCACCACCAGAACCCGCAGCTTGGCGGACGGCAAGCCGCCCGCGGGAACCGACTGACCGGACTGCTCCATGTCCACCATGAAGACCGTGCCGCCGGCGTATTCCTTGATCTTGGGGTCGGCGATTCGCGCCAGCCGCTGAATAACCTTCTTGATCTTCCCGACTTCCTCATGAATGAAATCGAGCGATTGCTGAACCTCGCCCGCTTCGGGCAGAGTCTTCAGGCGGATGAACTCGGCGCTGTTCAGAATCACGTTCAGCGGTGTGTTGATCTGGTCGTTGACCGTCACCGCCGTCTGAGCGATGGCGCGCATCTTTTCGGCGTCCAACTCCTTCGCCCGTAATTCGCGGTGCATTTGAACGCGGTCAATGCCCATCCGCACCCGATAGAGCAGCTCGTGGTCGTCGCAAGGTTTAATCAGATAATCGTCGGCTCCCAGCCGCAGGGCCTCCACGGCGGAGCGCACCGAAGCGTATCCGGTAACGACGATGACAACGCTCTCGGGATGCTTTTCGCGGCTGCTGCGAAGGATGTCCAGACCGCTGACGCGAGGCATCAGCAAGTCGGTCAGGACCACGTCATACGACTGATGCTCCAGTCGCTCGATGGCCTCCTGACCCGAAATCACGGCGGTGACGTCGTACCCTTCGCGATTCAGAATCTCGCGAAACCCGGCCAATACCAGTGGATCGTCGTCCACCAAAAGGATTCGATACTCTTCCATGATGTGGCTACTCCTTGCTCATGCCTTCATCTCGGTGCGAAAGTGCAGTCGAATGGCGTCCAGAAATCGTTCGTTCAATCGAAAATCGGCTCGGCCGCGGCCCAAACTTGCGATCTCGTCAATCAGCACGGCCAAACCGGAAAAAGAGCCGTTGTCGCCCACCGTCCGCCAACCGTCGCTGATCGCTTCGCCGCGCGCGTCACGCTCGCAGACCACGACCACGAGATCGGTCTCAATCTCGCAGTGAATGCGGATCGGAAATTCCGTCAGCGGCGGAAGCGAGAAGATGTCGGTCACAAGCCGGACAATCTCCGGCCACAAACAGTAAAACGATACGTGACGGTTCTCCGGATACTCCGCATTCACGTGAAGTTGCCGGGATTGCATCGCGTCGGTCAACTGCTGAAAAAAATCTTCTACCGTGATGCGATCCGCCTGCCGCGGCAGATTTTCATAGGTGACCGAAAAACTCTCGACGATCCGCTTGAGCCGCATCAGGCCGCTGCGGATCTGCCCCGTCCGCACCCGGCATGCTTCGGGATCTTCGCATTCCCGATCCAACACCGACAGCAGCGACAGAATTCCCTGCAGCGGATTGTTCAGTTCGTGAGCGAGCGCGCCGGCGATCGTTGCGGCGGAATAGCTCTGCCGGATCGAGGTGCCCACGTCGGCCGCGTCGGTGGCAATCCGCGCCGATTCTCCGTATGCAGGAAGGGACAACATAATTGGGTAGCCGAAAAATAGCGCAGTCAATCTGTGAATGCAAGTATTTTATGGGGATTTTCTTCTGCATTTTCATGAGCATATATTTAGTAGTTTTGTTTTTTTGCCATGCACAGGAAAACTCGCTCATACTTACCATACTCGCTATCCTTAGTCGAATGCCGATTCCCGCTTTTCCCGGCATCTCGTGCCGCCAGTGTGGATAAATAAAAGACGCGAGTTTCGAAACTCGCGTCTTTCTGAAAGCGGATCGAAAGGGCTTATTTCAGATGCACGATCTTGCCCACCCAACGCCGGCCGTCTGTTTCCAACTGAATCAGATAGATTCCCGAGGCGATGCTCAGCGGCCGCCACGACAGCTCATACGTGCCGGGAGTTTTGTCTCCGTCCAGCAGCGTCGCGACCTTCCGGCCCTGCACGTCGAATAATGTCAGCCGCACGCGTCCGGTCTCCGCGATCCGATAGCGGATCATCGCCCGGTCGTTGAAGGGATTCGGATAGGCGGCTTCCAAACCGGTTTCCGTCGGCAACGATCCGGGAAGGTTGGGTTCATCCACAGGAAGGTCCTCTTCGAGAACGATGACGTCGTCCACATGCCAGCCTTCCGCCTGATCATTCCAATCCGAGTGAAACCAGAATCGCACATAAGCCTCTTCAGAGGCGGGCAGACCGGCCAGCGAACAGGACTGCTCTTCCCAACCTGAACTGGATCCGCTGAATTCCGTCAACAGGTGGTAGGTGCTGATCCCCGTTTGAAACTGCACTTTCGCGACGTCGCCCGCGGCGATCTCAAAACGTGTGTGGAAGAGCAGTGTGCCTTGACCTGAAAACCGGAACGCGGGCGATCGCAAATAGGCATCGGCGTTCGGCGGGTAGATATGTGATCCCGAGCCTCCGCAATAGAAAGCGTGATAGGGCGAGTGATATTCCCAGCTTGTCCGCGTCCAGAGATGAGTGGAACCGAACACCGACCAATAGTTCATATCGGTTTCGAAATCGTCGAAAAACTGGACGTCGCCGAGGATGAGAAACACCTCGCCGCTGCCCGCGATTCCGTCGTCTCCGGTGAAAGCAACGTTCAATCCAACGCCGCGCGGTTCAGCGCCTTCTTCCGAAACCGCCACCCGAAATCCCTGAGCCGGTTCCTGCGTCGCACCCGGCGGAATCGTCCCCAACGGGAGGACCGAGTCGAGCACGGCGACCAGCGGGTCTTGCGAAACCAGCCGCACGACCACGCCCGTCGCCGAGCCGCCGCCCTCGTTATGGAGACGCGGAAAGAGCGTGCCCGTTTCGCCGAGCGTCAGGCGGCCGTCGCCGTCTCCGCCCGGTGCGGCGTCGTCCACGCGCAGTCCGGTGGCGGTCAGTACCGGGCGAACCACGGTGAACGTTTGGGTCTCCGAAGCCTGAAATCCGTTCGTGTCGCGAATCGAAATGCGGAACGATACCGATTGCCCGGCGCCGACTCCCGAGTTCACACGGAATACCAGCGGCGTCTGCCCGTTCTCGGTGGCGTCCGGAGCGATGTCTCCGAACGATGTCGCGGTTTGCAGAATCGTGGAACGGTTGTCGAGTGCCTGCAGCGTTCCGGTCACTTCCGGCGCCGTATTGCCGCCGTAATTGACGGCGAACGCCGTGAGCTCAATCGTCTCGCCGGAGTTCAATTCCCCGTTTCCATTGCCGATACTTGGCGGGATCGCGTCATCATCGAACAGCGGCGGCAGCACCGAGAGCACCGGACTGGAGACGGAAATCACGGGCAGCAGAACGCAGGGCGTGGCGGCGCCGGACAGTCGAACGAGAAAGTTCAGCGTGCGGCCATTGGGCGTATTCCCGGCGATCTGAAGCGCCAGCGGGTCGCTGAGGACCGTCTCGCCCGGAGCCATCGGGGGAATGACCGTCGTCGAATCCGGCAGCACCCCCGACGGATCCAGCGATCGAACGACCGCAGGGATGAGCGGCGAGGCCGTACCGCCGCTATTGTGAATGCGAAACGCCAGCTCGATCGTTTCGCCGTTCTGCGCAATCCCGTCGCCATTTCCCTGCGATGCGCCCTCGTTGTCGTCGTCAACAACGTTTCCGCTGTAATTCAAATAGGCGAGCGATTGCGGTCGTCCCGTGGTGAACAGGATGGACTGCTGTGAGCGGAGCGCCGAAATGCCCGGCTCGTTGCTCCCGGCGTAGCTGATTTGAAGCGCGTAGCCCTCGTCGCGGTCCTGAATCCCGATGGTCGCGTTGTTGTCCCATGAATCCACGTTGGCGATGGACTTGTACTGTACCAGAATCTCCCCGTCCCCGGTCCGCGTCGCCCAGCACGCCGTGTCGAACAGCACGATCTGGAACGTCTCCTCCTGTCCCAGCCCGTATTGATTGCGCAGTCCGCTCCATTCGATGATGATCCGTCCGCCCGTCTCGTCGTAATAGGAGCAGATGTGGCTTCCCGTCGGAACCACCAGATCGTCCCAGAAGGCGCAGACCATCTGGTCGGGAGACGCGATCGCCGGCAGCGAATAATTGCGGAAAAAACTCTCGGTGGTTTGTCCGAAGGCAAGAAAACCGTTGGAGCACACCGAGATTTGCGAGTAGGCGTTGCCGTAAAAGCGGAATCCGAAGGGAAGCGGAATCGTGATCGTAGTATCCTGGCCGTTGTCGCGATCGGGCAGTGACAGGATCGTGCCCGCACCGCCCAGCGCCGGGTCAATCTCCACCCAGGCATAGGGCGGCGCTTCCGTGTATCCGGTGTCCGCCGTTTCGAACGCGCGATAGCCATAGCCGTCGGGGTGCGTCGGATCGGTTTCCGCAGGATTGCCGATGGGAAGCGCGAACGACACCGGCTCGCTGCGCGCCGGGGATGCCGTGAGAATTTCCGTTGTTGCCCAATCGCCCGGATAGAAAGCCCCGACGGCAAGTCCAAACTCGTCGTTCGGCATCGCCGTGGCTCCGGGCGCGATGGCTCCGAACGACGCCGTACTGTCGAAAACGATCAGCCGCGCGTCGCGGGAGCGCAGCGTCGCCGTGAACGCGGGATGCGTCGCGCGTCCCTGATTCTGCAGCCAGATGGCCGCGGCGGCCTGAGTTCCGGGAGTCGGATTGCCTTCCGCGCCGTCGGTGTACAGAGCCGCGACCGTCAGTCGCGGCGCGAAAATTTCCGCTGAAATAGTCCACGCGAAATCTCCCGGTGCGATCCGCCATTCGAATCGGCCGAACGCACCGTCTTCAGCGGTCGCTGCGACTTGCAGGAGGAACCAGAGTGTGTCGGCTTGCGCCTGAGGCGCGAGGATCGGAACGACGCTCTGTCCCGTGAGAATGGCCAGCGGGAATTCCGCCTCCAGTCCGAGCGATCCGCCGCCGTAGGCTGCCGTTCCATAATTGCGCAGAACCACACCCACCGCCGTGATCTCGCCGGGATTGAGTTGGCCGTCTCCGTTGCCGCTCGATCCATGACGGCCGTCATCGCACAGCACCGTCGCCCGCGCTCCCACCGATGACGCGGCGGTCTGCAGCGCGACCACGCTCTGCACCGTGGCATGCCGCGGCTTGGTCAGTGTGACCTGCACGTTTCCCGCCTGATCGCCGGGCAGCGCGAGGGTGATCTGTCCCGCCTCGTCGCTGACGGCGCGGCTGATCAGCGTATCGGCGCGCGTCACCGTTCCCCACGCTCCGGCCAGCGGTGCGCTGTCCTCCGTAACGGTCAGCGTGATCGTCGGCGTTCCCAGTGCGACGCCAGTGGGAATCGCAGCGCTGAGGTCGCGCACGTCATTCACGAAGAACGTCAATCCCGGATCGCCCAGCAAATTGTAGCAGTGGAAATAGAACGACACCGACCGATCCCCATCCGGTTCCATCACGTCCACGTTATTGGGAAATTCCCGGAACAGCTCCAGCTTTCCCCGCAGCATGGCCGCACTGAGCGTCTGCACGTTCTCGAACAGGATTCCCTGATAAATACCGGCGATGTTCGTATTATTCCAGCGCGTCTTCGTGTCAATCTCGGACGGACCGATGAAGCCGATGGCTCCCTTTGGTGCGGACGGTGTGCCGGCGCGCAGCCAAACCTCACCGAAACAGGGATCCACCGTGCTCTCGAACG
>JAQTRJ010000083.1 GCA_028711875.1 bacterium
TCCGATTTCCGTCGTCGTGATTACTCTGAACGAGGGGAGGAATCTCGCCCGTTGTCTATCCGCCGCTGATTTCTGCTCAGAAATCATTGTCGTGGATTCCGGCTCGACAGATGAATCGCTCGCCATTGCCGAGCGATTCGGCGCGCGCATTTTTCATCGCCCGTGGTCGGGTTATCGCGATCAGAAGAACTTCGGCGTCGAGCAAGCCAGTCAGCCGTGGGTTTTATGCATTGACGCCGATGAGGTCGTCTCGGCGGAGCTGAAAGCGGCGATTCTTCGTCGTTTTGCCGAAGTCCCGCCGTTCGACGCCTTTGCGATCAACCGTCATGGATACTACGCGGATCGCCTGATCTGGCACAGCGGCTGGTATCCTCAATGGCGGCTCTTTCTGTATCGGAAGGGCCAAGCGATCTGGAGCGGAGACGAACCGCACACCGTGGTGGACTTTCGCGGGGTGCGGTCTGCACGTCTCGAAGGTGATCTCTATCACTACACCTACGCGACGATCTCCGAACACATTCGCAAAAGTCTGCGCGCCGCCGAAGATGCCGCCGAAGCCATGTTTCAAAAGCAACGTCCCGCCAGCGTCTCGGATCTGGTCTTTCGTCCAGTGTGGGCAACCTTTAAAACCTATGTGCTGCAAGCGGGCTTTCTGGACGGATTTTATGGAGTCGTAATCGCGGTCGGGTCGGGATACTATACGTTCTTGAAATACGCGCTGCTCCACGAAAAGCATCGCCGACGCTTTCGTTCGATTGAAGCGGAGTCTTCCGGACGTGCGTGAAATCCCGGAATCTCCCCGCATCGCCGCGCTGCTGTTTCGTCGAGTCGGCGACAGTCTGTTGGCAACGCCGGCTCTGCGCGCGGTGAGATCGCGTTTTCCCCGAGCGCACTTGTCCGTCATCTGCGAGCCGCAGGTGGAACGCGTGTTTTACGGAAATGCCGCGCTCAGCGAGGTGATCGTGGTCTCTGCGTCGCCGTCGGTCCCGCGGATGGTGAGCGCGCTTCGTACTCACGGTCGCCCCGACGTTGTGCTCGATTTTCTGTCGAATCCCCGGACCGCAATTGCCACCGCGCTCAGTTTCGCGCCGCGCCGAATCGGTTTCGCTTGTCCCGGACGACGGTGGGCTTACAGCGACACGGTCGCGCTCCAGAATCCGGCCACTCCCATCTATAGCGCGCTGCACAAATCTCGCTTGGCGGAGGCCGCGGGCTGTGTTTCCGATGGCTGGCATTCGGAGTATTTTCTTGCGGAATCAGACGTGCGGTTTGCTGAGGAGCAGTGGCAGCGCCGCGGTTGGCGCGATACGGATGAGATCATCGCTTTTTTCATCCACAGCCGCCGTGAGTATAAACGATGGCCGCTCGAGCGATTTGCCGACGTGATCCGACGGTTGACTGACGAATCGCAGAGTGTTCCGCTGGTGTTGTCCACTCCCGGCGACGAGTTGGCGGTCGAATCCCTGCAGACACACGGTTCGGTTTCCGAGTCAAATATTCTCCGCACGGCAAATCTTGGACAATTGGGCGCGGTGCTGAAACGCTGCCGGCTGCTGATCGGAAATGACGGCGGGCCGAAGCATATTGCCATTGCGCTCGATGTTCCCACGCTGACGATTTTCGGCAGGGAGCCGACTGCGTACTGGACTCCCCCTGAATCCAGCCGCCACCGAGTGGTCTCAGCGATTTCATCGGGAGTATCCACGAGCGCGCTTTGGCCCTCGGCAGAGGACGTTTTCAACATCCTGCGTCAGATGCGATGCACGGCGAATTTTCGATGATGCGTCCGGTTTCGATTCTCGCTTTTCGCAACGGCTCGATCGGCAATACGCTGGCGGCTGTCCCGGCACTGCGAGCGATTCGCGCGGCTCATCCGGACGCGCAGTTGACGGTTGTTGTGGATTCCGTCGGTCATGAGCTGCTGGCTCCCTGTCCATGGATTAATCGTCTGATCATCTACGAGAAGCGCGGTCGCGATCACTCGCTCGCGCGGCATATTCGTCTGATCCGTGAGCTGCGCGCGCTTCACCCGACTCATGCCGTTCTATTCAAGCGCTTCTTTCGAAACGGATTGCTGGCTTGGCTATCCGGCGCCTCGACGCGCGCCGGCTTTCTGACAGACGGAAAAGCTCCCTTCCTCAATCGGACGATTCCCTATGACGAGAGCGTCTCCGTCGTTGATCTGAACCTGCGTCTCGCCGCACTGCTTGGCGCGTCGCCCGCAGACCGTCATCTGGAGCTATTTCTCACGCCCGAGGACGAGAGAATGGCTGACGATCTGCGGCAGCGCCGCGGCAGCGCCGGGCGTTATTGTGTCGCACACTATGGAGGCCGCACGTCGCCGCCGGATTTCTTTCCGGTGGAACGATTTCTCTCGCTGCTGCGCAACGTCGCTGCCGATCTCGACATCCTGCTGATCGGATCCGGTGCCGGCGAACGATCGCTCGCCCAACGGTTTCAGTCTCTCGATCCACGCCTGCAAGATGCTACCGATTTGCCGATTCGGGTGACGGCAGCTTTAATGCGGCATGCGGAATTTTTCATCGGTTTTGATAGCGGCCCGGCTCATCTCGCGGCCGCCGCCGGAGCGAGAACGCTCATCATCTATCGTTCTTCCGAAAACGTCCAGAGGCAAATCCGCAAGTGGCTGCCGCCCTCGCCGATCGCCCATCCGCTCCTCCCCCCCGAGACTTCAGACGATCACTCGTGGAATAAATTTTTCGATCACGTCCGTATTTTGCTGGAGCCGACGGGTGTCTGATCCGGCTGATCTTATCATCGGAGCGGCGATTCCCGCTTACCGTAACGTCGAATCCCTGCGGCGATGTCTCGCGTCCATCATTCGCGTGTCTCCCCTGCTGGCCGCGAATATCTCCGTGGTGGATGACAGCGGTGACGGGAGATTGGACGCTATACTTCGCTCGCACTTTCCGCAGATTCGCTGGACGATACACCATGAGAATCGCGGCTTTGGAGCGTCAGCCAACGACGCCGTCGCCGCCTGCACGGCCGACATTGTCGTACTGCTTAACGATGACACCGAGTTGCTGACGGATCCGGTTGCGCCGCTTCGACAGGCGTTTTGCGATCCGCGATTGTTTGCCGTCACTTTCCAATCTGTTCACGCCGATCTTTCCCTTCGTGAAGGCGCGAAACGTTTGATCTGGTCGCTGGGAATGCCCCGCGTCTTGCACAATCCGCGCGATCAGCATTCCGCTGCGGCTAACGAGATTCCCTCCGCCTATGCCGTCGGCGGACACGCGGCCTACGACCGAAAGCGCTTCCTCGCACTCGGCGGTTTCGATCTACTCTTCGAACCCTTCTATTGGGAGGACGTGGACTTGTGCTGGCGGGCGCGATCTCAAGAGTGGAAAACCGTCTTTCTTCCCGAGTGCCGAGTGCTCCACGATCGCACCGGAGCCATTCGCAGCACCTTTACTGAGAGAATGATTCGCGAGACGACATGGCGCAATCGCCTGCTGTTTGCGTGGCGTCACGCTTCTCCGGTGCAGCGGGTTTTTCTCGAATTGTCCCGAATCTATCATCACGCATCGAATCCTGTTTTTCGCCGAGCCTATCGTGCCGCCCGAGAGCGTTACCGCGCGCAGACGACTTCGACCTGAATTATTTTCGCCTGAGCTCTCTCATGCTCTTCCGCACAAAAAAGCCCGAGGGATAATCCCTCGGGCTTTGCATCGTTGTCTTACGACTCAGGCTTCCAGACCGAATTGTTCCATGAGCGGCGGCTGTCCAAGCAGGTCATGCGTGTCGCCCGACCAGACGAGTTTTCCTTCAGACAGCACCCATGCGCGCCCGCCTAATTCGCTCATGAGCTCGACGTCGTGCGTCACGGCGATGACGATCCGATCCGTTGTCACGCACTCGTGAAGCAGACTTATCATCCTTCGGTGAAAACGACAATCCAAACCGATCGTCGGTTCGTCCGCCACCAGCACGCGCGGTTGTCGGGCCGCCTGCAACGCGGTTGCCACCAACCGGCCATAACCCGCCGACAAATGAAAAGGATGCAAGTCAGCCACGTCATCGAAACAAATGCCAAGTTTCTCAAGATAGCGCTTAGCGGACTCCGCACACGAGGAACCGGCAATCTGTTCCAGCTCACGGGCAACCGTGTCCTCGAAAAACAGAGTTTCGGGAAACTGGAACACATAGGCAGCTTCATGACGGCGCTGCGCGATCGGGAATCCATCCAGCAACACGCTCCCCTCATTCGGCAGGATGTGTCCCGTGAGCAGCAGCGCCAGAGTCGTCTTTCCCGATCCGGAAGGACCGCAAATCACGTGCGGAACTCCGGCGCGGAATTCCGCGTTCACTCCGCCAATTGCCGCGACGACGTCGCGCGGCAGCCGCCACGCGTAATGGAGATTTTCAGCAACGAGCGAGACCATAGCTACGTGAGCGCTTGTTCGCTGCAGACCGACGGCGCTGTGCACTCATGCGGAATCAGCGTGCCCGCGTTCAGTTTCAGGCAGCGATTCGCCTGCAGCAGCGGACGCGGACGCGGCGTCACCCAGACGATGCCACAGTCTGCGCGCACCTCGTCCAGACTTTGCAGGAACTCGCGCCGGGACGGAGCGTCGAGAAACGAATCCGGCTCGTCCAGCAGAAGGAACTCGGGCTGCGCCGCCATCGCAGCGGCCAGCGCCACTCTCTGTTTCTGTCCCCCCGACAGACTTTCCGGCGGTCGAAATCGCAGCGGCTCGAGCCGGAAGCGCGCGAGTTGCGATGCCACCACCCGCTTCATGCGCGATCGTTCCATCCCTCGCAATTCGCAGCCGAGCGCGATCTCTTCCTCCACTGTAGCGGCTATCATCTGGTGATCGGGATTCTGCAGCACCATGCCGACCGCGCCGCGCCGTTCGCGCACCGGACTTCCGCCGACCCGAACGACTCCCTGAGTCGGCGCGAGTAAACCCGCAAGAATCCTCAGAAGCGTCGTCTTTCCGCTGCCGTTTTCACCCAGTATCACGACCAATTTCCCGGTCGAAATCGAGAAGTCAAGATCACGCAAAATCCAGCGTTGACCGTCAAAGCCGAAACGGACATCGTGCGCGGTCAGTTCACTCACCCAGACACTCCTTCAGTCGGCCGGCAATGGCTTTCGCGACGCCGCTGCGCGACTGTACGAACTGCTTCGCCCGCTGCCGCAACGCATCCAGTTGTTCTTCATCCTGCATGAAACCGATGATCCACGAGGCGCATTGCCGCCGCCCCGTCATAACCTGAACGATTCCCGCTGGCCGCGCTTCGCCGGCCTCGTGCGCCACGCCGATATTCGGGCCGCAGAGCACGGGCGATCCGCACGCCATCGGCTCGAGCACGCTGTGAACTCCACGGCCGAATCCGCCGCCGACGTACGCCGCGCGGCCGACTTGATAAAGATCGGCCAGAATTCCCGTCCGGTTAACCAGCAGAACTTGCACATCAGACACATTACGGGAACGATCCAAGTCGTCAAAGCGCAGGCCGCATCGCCGACACTGCGCCTCCACACGCCGGTGGGCGCGCGGCGAAGGATCATGCGGAACAAGCAGCAGAAGAAACCTCGAATCGCTTTCTGTCAATTTGGAAACGAGCGGCAGCAGCAACTCTTCGTCGTCGGGATGCGTGCTCCCGGCTACGAGCACCCAGCGGTCGCGGCAACGCTCGGCCACGCCATCGGGCAGCGGCCGACACGAATTCGCGCGCGCCAGGACCCGGTCGTAGCGCGCGTCGCCCGCCGTCCGGACGCGGTCGCCGCCGAGAACCAACCGCCGCGCGCGCCGCGAATCCTCGTCAGAGACCGTCATCACTTCTCGAAAACTCGAATAGACGGCCGAATGAAACTGCCGAACGAGCGGCCACTGCCGCGAAGACGCGGCATGGAAATTCCCGTTGATCAGAAACAGCGGAATGTCGAAATGCGCGGTCTCCCACGCGAAATTCGGCCAGATATCATGCTTGGTAATCGCGACCAGCGACGGACGAAGCGCCTGCAGATACTCCCGCACGTTACGCACCGAATCGATCGGACTGAAATCTGCGAAATCGAACTCGTGCGCGCGGCGCAGCGCCGCCTGAGCCGACGGCGAGAAATAACTGACGGCTATCGCCACGCGATTTCGGTCGAACTCGGTCGCAATCGGCTTCAGCGCTTCCAATTCTCCCGCCGAGGCACAGTGAAACAAAAGCACCTTACGATCGCCGATGCGCTGTCGGAATGCCCGCGCTCGTTCCGCCAGACCACGCCGACCCTTCAGTCCATCGCGCACCTTGCCGTGAAACATGGCGAAAACGTTTGATCCTCCCCACAGCGCCGGGAGGATCAATCGGTTGTAGAGAAACCGGTAGGCGTTGACATTCACGATGCGATAACAGCCGTCTGGTTTATGACTCGATTCACCGCCGCCCACGCGTCGGCGGGGTGCGTGTCCATCATGCAGCGAAAATGACGCTTCGGACAGGCCGCGCCGCCCAGCGCGCGGCAGGGTCGGCACGGCAGTTCGTGATCGAGAACTTCCGCCCGTGCGCGAAATGGATAGAAACCGAATGGCTCGACCGTCGGCCCGAAGATCGCCACCAGTCGAGCGTTCACGCCCGCCGCCAGATGCATGAGTCCCGAATCGTTGCTCACCACCGCCGCCGCCCGCTCCATCATGGCGGCGATCTCTCCGATGCCGCGATCATAGACCGCGAACGCGCCGGGAATCGCTTTGGCGATTTCCGTGACGAGCGATTCTTCGTTTCGCGAACCGACTACGCCCACGCTCATCCCGGCGGCCGCAGCGCTGCGCCCCAGTTCCATCCAGCGATCGGCCGGCCATTTTTTCGTTTCGTGACGCGCACCCGGACAAAATACGATCAGCGGACGATCCGGCGCATAGCGTTCCGCAAAGTCCGCCGCCCACTTCCGTGCGTTATCGGGAACCATCAGATCCAGTCCCCGGCCGTCATCCTGTACGCCGAGCGAGGCCGCCGCTTCGAGATATCGGACGGCAACCGGCGTGGTCGCGCCATAGAAATCCCACTTGCAACGCACCAGAAACCAGCGCCGCACGCGATAACGCTTGGCCTTAACCCACACCATCGGAAACGTCAGGGACCGCAGAAACGCGCTGCGCGGGCTGTTCTGTAGATCAATCAGGATCGTGTAGCGACGCGATAGATCGGCGCGCAATCGCAGCAAGCCGCGCCATCCACTTCGTCTCTGAAACGGAAGAACGCCGTCCACTCCGGGAAGCAGCCGGGCCGCGTCCGCGAATTCTTCCGCCGTCAAAAAATCCAGATGCGCGCTCGGGAAATGCGCGCGCAACGCCCGCAGCACCGGAGCGGTCAGTAGCACGTCGCCCAGAGACGAGAAACGAATGACCAGAATCGCGGGCGGAGCCGCGGTCGCGCGGCTGCTATGGGACTCGCTCAAACTTCTCCGCCAAAGAACCCGCGGCCGCCGCCGTCAGCGTACCGTTTTTGTTGTCAATCACCACGCTTCCGCCGACCGCGGTTCTTCCATCTTTCTGCAGCGAATCGAGGGTGCCAAAAACAAATAGCCCATACGCCAGCGCCTGAGCCGTGGTAGCGGTGGGCGCCTGCACGATTGCACCCGCGCAGCGAGTGGCCGGACGTCCGGTTCGCGGATCGAGCAGGCTGTGATACCACGAGCCGTTTTCCGAGAAACGATTCACCCCCGCACAGGCATAGGCGATGCCGCCCACGGGCACGCGCACCGTTGCCCACGCCTTCGCCGGGTCATAGGGATCCCCGACGGTCATCTCGAATCCGCGCGGGGCCGGCGGATCGCCCATGGTGCGACAGACACGCGGACTGGAAATCATCGCGGAACGGATGCCGCTTTCCGCCAGTTTCGCCGCCGCCTGATCGAACACCGCTCCAATAGCGATCGCGCGGACGTCAAACCGCATGCCCTTCTTCGCCAGC
>JAQTRJ010000084.1 GCA_028711875.1 bacterium
TCGCGTTCCAGCGCGAACTGATGGCCGCGGTCGGACAGCCCAAGCGCGATTTCCCGGCGCCGACAGCGATTCCCGAGTTGGACGCGCTGCTCGAAGCGCAGTTCGCCGAGCAGGTTCGCGAATCCTGCCGCATTCAGGATAAGCAGCGGCGGCGCGAAGCATGGAAGCTGATCGAACTGGCCGCGATCGAGGCAACCCTCGAGTCGTTTCCCGATACCGAGCGTTACGTGAAAAACTGGGTGCATGATCGTTCGCAGAACATCGTGCGTCTGAACACCGTTGACGGCCGACGGCTCGACGGCCGTGGATTCACCGACATTCGTCCGATCACCGGCGAAGTGGACGTGCTCCCGCGCACGCACGGCAGCGCGCTGTTCACGCGCGGACAAACGCAGGCCTTGGCATCCGTCACGCTCGGCGTGAAATTCGACGAACAGCGGATTGACGGACTCGACGGAGTCTATACCAAGCCGTACTTGCTGCATTATAATTTCCCGCCCTTCAGCGTCGGTGAAATCCGCAAGTTTCTCGGCCAGTCGCGCCGTGAAGTCGGTCACGGGAATCTGGCGTGGCGCGCGCTGCACTCGATGATTCCCTCGTGGGAGGACTTTCCGTATACGATTCGCGTGGTCTCGGAGATTCTCGAATCCAACGGCTCCTCCTCGATGGCCACCGTCTGCGCCGGCTGTATGGCGCTCATGTCCGCCGGTGTTCCGATCAAGAAACCGGCCGCCGGCATTGCCATGGGATTGATTCTCGAGGGCGACAAGGTCGCGATTCTCTCGGACATCCTCGGCGACGAGGATCATCTCGGCGACATGGATTTTAAAGTCACCGGCACGCGCGACGGAATCACCGCCTGTCAGATGGACATTAAGATCAAGGGAATTTCTCTCGAGCTGATGCGCACCGCCATTCGTCAGGCGCGCCAGGGCGTCGCGTTCATTCTCGACAAGATGGCGGAGACGATTCCCGCGCCGCGTGCCGAGATTTCTCCGCACGCTCCGCGCATCGTTTTCCTCAAGATTGATCCGGACAAAATCGGCTTGGTCATCGGACCGGGCGGCAAGACCATTCGCGACATCATCGCAAGAACGGAAGCTTCGATTGACATCGAAGATGACGGCACCGTCTGCATTTCCTCAACCAATCTGGAGAATGTCTCCGCCGCCGTGGACATTATTCGCGGCATGACCGTCGCTCCCGAAGTCGGCAAGGTTTATCACGGAAAAGTGACCAAGATCACCGATTTCGGAGCGTTCGTGGAAATTCTTCCGGGACGCGAGGGGTTGCTGCACATCAGCGAGATCGAACATCGCCGCATCGCGAAGGTGGCGGATCATCTGAACCTCGGCGACGAAGTGGATGTCAAGCTGCTTAGCGTGGATCCCATGGGCAAACTCGATCTCTCGCGCAAGGTGCTTCTGCCGCTGCCCGAGGGAATGACCGAATCGCCGCCCCGCCGCAAGCCGCCGCAAGACGGCGACCGGAAGGGCGGACATCCGCATCATCCGCACGGTAAAGATAAGGCGCGGAGCTGAGATTGTGGCGCGCGTGAGCGGTTATCAGAGAACGGCGCTCCCCGGCGGTCTGCGCGTGGTGACTGAACGAATGCCCGGCGTGCGCAGCGCCGCGCTCGGAATTTGGGTGACGGTCGGTTCACGGCACGAGACTGCGGACGAAAACGGCACCTCGCATTTTATCGAGCACATGGCATTCAAGGGAACGGCCGCCCGCAGCGCGCTGGATATTGCCCGCACCATCGAATGCGGGGGCGGGATGATTAACGCGTTTACCGGCAAAGAGCTCACCTGTTTTCATGTTCACGTTCTCGATGAGAAACTGCCGGAAGCGTTTGACCTGCTCGCGGATATTCTCCGCAATTCCCTGTTCGATCCCGCCGAGATCGAAAAGGAGAAGCGCGTCGTTCTCGACGAGATTCGCGATCATGAAGATATGCCCGATGATGTCGCTCATGAGTTCTTCATGAAATCGCTGTTCCACGCGCACTCGCTGTCGCGTCCCATTCTTGGTACACCCGACAATGTCCGTTCGTTTTCGCGGGAGCAATTGCTGAAATTCATCGGCGCGCACTACACTCCGACTCGGATCGTGGTGACGGCCGCGGGAAACGTTCGTCATGCCCGCCTGCTCGCGCAGGTCGAGCGATCTCTGCATCTGCCGCCCGCGAAGCGGATGCCCGCCGGCGGTCGAGTGTCGGCGCTGCGCCCCGGCGTGGAACGGCATCAGCGTCCGATTCAGCAGGCGCATATGCTCATTGGAACGCGTGGTCTTCCTTATGCTCATCGGGATCGGTTTACGCTCTCCGTTCTGAATACGCTGCTCGGCGGCGGCATGTCGTCGCGGTTTTTCCAGAATATCCGGGAGAAGCACGGCGTGGCCTACGCCATTTATTCGTTCGCCGAAATGATGCGCGATACCGGCGTGTGGGCGACCTATTTGGCCACGGATCCCGAGCGAGTGGATCGCGCCCGTGATCTCGTGCTGGAGGAATTGAAATCCCTGCGCGATCGCGGAGCCTCCGCGAACGAAGTGGAGGGAGTGAAGACCCAGCTCAAGGGCAATATCATGCTCGGGCTTGAGAACGTTTCCAGCCGCATGATGAGACTGGGGCGAATGGAAGTCTATCTTCGGCGGTTTTCCTCGCTCGACGACGTGATCCGGCACATTGACCGGGTCACGCCGCGCGCCGTTCAGACGCTGGCGAATCGCCTGCTCGACGAACGCAAGCTGATTACCACGATTGTCGAGCCGGAGAAAACGAAGCGCCGCGCGGTTCGCAAATCGGTGCGGTCGTGAGCAGAGATCGTTTCGAGATTTCCATTTCGATTCTTCGGCTTCCCCATGCGCCCTCGGAGTTGCCGTCCTATGAGACAGTGGGCGCGGCTGGAATGGATCTGCGGCACGCGGGCGATTCCGTCATGATCGCTCCCGGGGAGCGACGGCTGCTGCCAACGGGATTCTGCATGGCGATTCCTGCGGGATTCGAAGGGCAGATTCGCCTTCGTTCCGGCTTTGCGCTGCGCTACGGATTGATTTTGCCCAACGCGCCGGGCACGGTGGACAGCGATTATCGCGGCGAGGTGCTGGTGCTGGTCATGAATCCCGGTCGCGAGGCAGTGACGGTGGCGCGCGGCGAGCGCATCGCGCAATTGGTGATAACTCCGGTGGCGCACGGTGAATGGCAGGAAGTGACCGAGCTTCCGCCCAGCGCGCGCGGATCGGGCGGTTTCGGCAGCACCGGCCGCGGGTGATCCTGCGCCGCCGGCTTGCGGCAACGCGAAAAATTCGTTATATTCGTTCGGGTTTTGAGTGTCAGCTCTCTTCGACAACGACGAGAAATCGCGCGGGCCCGCCCTTCGCAAGCTCTACTATTCGATCGGCGAAGTGGTGCAGCTCACGGAGGTTCCGGCGCACGTCCTTCGCTATTGGGAAACCGAGTTTCCGCAGCTGAATCCGAAGAAGGGGCGCGGCGGAAACCGGATGTATCAGGTGCGCGATCTGGAACTGGTCCAGCAGATTAAGACGCTGCTTTACGAGCGCCGCTTCACGATCGCCGGAGCCAGAGCGGAGCTTCGCACCCATAGTACGGATGGTGCGGCGGAGGAATCGGGACTTGTGGCGGAGGTTCGGCGGGAGCTTCAGGAAATTCTGGACATTATAGACAGAGATTCGGGGCGTGGCGCAGCCCGGTAGCGCACCTGACTGGGGGTCAGGGGGTCGCTGGTTCAAATCCAGTCGCCCCGACAAGTAATTACAGCGGCTTATGCCCAGGTTATGGCCGAGACATTCCTTGACATTAAGGCCGTTTCATCCTATATTACGTATCTGGCAATGATAATCGGCGCGTGGCGGCAGATTAGTGCTCGGCGGTGGGAGATTTGCCTTGCTGAATTATAGACTGTCGCGCGAGGAAATGGTTCTCACCCAGCTGGAGCGCCGGGGGATCAATGACCCGCGAGTTTTGGAAGCGATGCGGGAAGTCAAGCGGCACCATTTTGTGGAACCGGCTTTCCGAGATCGTTCCTACGACGACACGCCGTTGCCGATTGATGAAGGCCAGACGATCAGCCAGCCGTACGTCGTGGCGCGCATGACCAGTTTGCTGCGGCTCCAGCCGACGGACAAGGTGCTGGAGATCGGAACCGGATCGGGTTATCAGGCGGCGGTGCTGGCGCGACTGGCGCATAAAGTTTATTCGATCGAGCGTCATTTTTCGCTGATGCAGAAGGCACGGGTGGTGCTCGAGCAGGAAGGCTGCCGCAACGTGATTTTGCGCTCGGGGGACGGCACCATCGGCTGGGCCGATGCCGCGCCGTTCGACAAGATCATTATCACCGCCGCGAGTCCGGCTTTTCCCAAGACGCTGTTCGGTCAGCTCAAGGACGGGGGGCTGATGGTTTTCCCGATGGGGGAGAAGCGGACGCAGATGTTGATGCTGGTGGAGAGACAGGGAGACGAAGCGGTGACCACGGAAGCGGGCGGAGTGTCGTTCGTTCCGCTGGTGGGCCGGGAAGGGTGGTCGGGCAGTTCCTATACTTGATTTCACATCGGGGCGTAGCGCAGTCCGGTAGCGCACTTGGTTCGGGACCAAGGGGTCGCTGGTTCAAATCCAGTCGCCCCGACCACAATGCTTGGCCGCCCTCCCGGGGCGGCTCATTTTCTCGGAAAATCCGAAATCCGAATTTGAGATTGCGATTTGACTTTTTTCATTGATCTGTTTCTCCATCTCGATCAGCATCTCGGCCAGATCATCGGCGAGTACGGCACGCTGACGTATCTGATTTTGTTCGTGGTGCTGTTTTGCGAGACGGGTTTGGTCGTCACGCCGTTTCTGCCCGGCGATTCGCTGCTGTTTGCGGCGGGAACGTTTGCGGCGATCGGCGCGCTTCAGATCGAGGTGCTGCTGCCGGTGATGTATTTTGCACCGGTGCTTGGCGATTCTACGAACTACTGGATCGGAAGATTTATCGGGCCGAAAGTATTCACCCGCACTCACAGCAAGCTGCTTAAAAAAGAGCATCTCGACAAGACGCACGCGTTCTACGAGAAGCACGGCGGCAAGACGGTGATTATCGCGCGCGCGATGCCGATCTTCCGAACGTTCGTTCCGTTTGTGGCGGGAATCGGCCGCATGACGTATCTCCGGTTTTTGCTCTTCAGCTTCATCGGCACGCTGTTGTGGATTTCGGTGTTTGTGCTGACGGGATATTTCTTCGGCAACATCCCGGTCGTAAAGAAGCATTTCTCGCTGGCGATTATGGGGGTGGTGCTGATTTCGCTCTTGCCGGGAATCATCGCCTATCTGCGGGAACGGAGTCGCAAGTAGTCGTTCCCGAAATTCGGTGGGATAAGAAATTTTTTGACAAAACGAACTGCCTTACCCGATGAAATGGCTGGAGATGCGACGAAAAGAATGTGCGGAAATGTAAACGCTTGATGGTCATAATGTTGTGCAATGGGAACTATTTATCCTCGCGATAGGTGTAATATACAACAGTTTTGGGTGGAAGTCAAGGGGGGTGCGAGGGTTGAAAATATGGGGGATGGGTGGGGAGGAGAGGAGTTCGAGAGGATTCCGGGCACCCGGGGACGGGTGCCTCGGCGGGCGTACTAGCGCACACGCTCCTACGTGTGGGTCAGCGCGGGACGCAGGAGCATCCCGCCTAGTGAACTTAGATTTGTTTCTCTAAAGAGGGGCGAATCTGGAGATTCGCCGCCACGAGTCAACCTTGATTCCGCGCGGATGTGGCGGTCATGCGGGGAAGGGCGCATGTCCATGCGGCGCTACAGAATTCAATCGGGAAAATTCCGGCAGGGACACAGTCCCTGCTCGGCGCGGAAAAGAGATTCTGGACGCCCAGCAAACCCACACGCAGGAGCGTATGGGCTAGTAACGCGAGAGCGGGTGTCCAGAATGACATTGGATCATAATAGATTGACAATGAACGAGACGAAGCACATTTCCGAACAGCAGTACCCGCACGCCGAGGTCGAGGCCAAGTGGCAGAGGCTCTGGGCAGAGCGGGGGACGTATAAGTTTCACTGGGACTCGAAGCGTCAAAAATATTACGTGCTGACGATGTTCAGCTATCCCTCGGGGGATAAGCTGCACCTCGGGCACTGGTATTGCTACGCGCCGGCCGATACGTTCGCACGTTTCAAGCGGATGCAGGGCTACGAAGTGTTCGAGCCGATGGGCTTCGATGCGTTCGGTCTGCCCGCGGAGAACTACGCGATCAAAACGAAAATTCATCCGCGCATTTCGACGGAGAAGAACGTCGCGTTCATGCGCACGCAGCTCCAGCGGATCGGCGCGATGTACGACTGGGACTACGAAGTCAACACGTCGTCGCCCGAATACTATAAGTGGACGCAGTGGTGGTTCCTGCTGATGCTCGAGCGCGGATTGGCCTATCGCAAGGAAGCGCTGGTCAATTGGTGTCCGGATTGCCAGACGGTGCTCGCGAACGAACAGGTAAACGCAAACAACACCTGTGAGCGCTGCGGACACGAAGTCACGCGGAAATCGCTCAAGCAATGGTTCTTCCGCATTACGGAATACAGTCAGCGGCTGCTCGACGGTCTCGATACGATCAATTGGCCGGAAAAAACGAAGGCCATGCAAAGATACTGGATCGGGAAGTCGGTGGGGACGGAAATTGATTTCAAGATGACCCCCATCCCAACCTTCCCCCACAAAGTGGAGGAAGGAGAAAAAGGGATACGTGTTTTCACGACGCGAGCGGATACGCTGTTCGGAGTGACGTACGTGGTACTCGCGCCGGAGCATCCGCTGGTCAAGGAAATCACGACGGCGGAGCGCAAGACGGAAGTTGAGAACTACGTTGCGAAAGCGCTGGCGGTTTCGGATATCGAGCGCGCGGCGACGGATCGGGAGAAGACGGGAGTGTTCACGGGCGGATTCTGCGAACATCCGCTGACGCATGAAAAACTTCCGGTCTGGGTGGCGGACTATGTGATCGGCAGCTACGGTACGGGAGCGGTGATGGCGGTGCCGGCGCATGACGAGCGGGATTTTGATTTTGCGAAGAAGTATGAATTGCAGATTGTCGAGGTCATTACCCCTCCTAATCCCCCGACTGAAGCAGAGGGAAGTGACGGCGCATTTACAGATTATGGGGTGATGATGCACTCGGGGGAATTCGACGGGCTGACATCGGAAGCGGGAATTGACCGAGTGGGGAAGAGGCTCGAAGAACTTGGCCTCGGCAAGCCGACGGTGCAATGGCATCTGCGCGACTGGACGGTGTCGCGGCAGAGATATTGGGGCGCGCCGATTCCGATTGTTCACTGCCCGAAATGTGGAATCGTTCCGGTTCCCAAAGAAGATCTGCCCGTACTGCTGCCGGATGAGATCGAAGAGTACAAGCCGAAAGGCAAGGCACCTCTGGAGACCGTGCCGTCCTTCGTCAATACAACTTGTCCGAAATGCGGAGCGGACGCAAAGCGTGATACGGACACGCTCGATACGTTTGTCTGTTCCTCATGGTATTTCATGCGCTATCCCGACGCGCGGCTGAATTCCGCTCCGTTCGACACAAATCACCTGAACACGATGCTGCCGATTCAGCAGTACGTCGGCGGCAGCGAACACGCGATGGGACACTTGCTGTACGCGAGATTCTTCGCGAAAGTCGCGCACGATGCGGGATATCTGAAATGCGACGAGCCGGTGACTCGGCTGGTGCATCAGGGAATGATCCTGTACAAGGGCGAGCGGATGTCCAAATCGAAGGGCAACGTGGTCGCGCCCGAGCCGGTGATCGAAAAATACGGCAGCGACGTGCTGCGCTGCTATCTCATGTTCATGGGCGACTACACGCAAGGCGGCGAGTGGAGCGATTCGGGAATTA
>JAQTRJ010000085.1 GCA_028711875.1 bacterium
GGGACTGAAGGCTCACGGAATTCAACTTGACCGGAAGCAGCTCGCGGAGATGGCGGTGAACGATCCGGCGGGATTCGAGCAGCTGACCCGCCACATCGCCGCCTGATCGCATCGGTTCCTCAGGAACGGTGTGCGCATCTCAGTTTGTGTTTTGATTGGTCAAGCGATTCCGCGTCTTGGGAATCGCTTGTTTTCCTCCCGGAGGACGTTTGATTCAGGAACGCATTACGGAAACCCGCGCTCTGGCCGCGCGGGAGTTTGAAGCGGCGACAACGCTGGCCGAAGCCGAAGCGGTGAAGCTCACCTATTTGAGCCGTAAGGGCGTGGTGGCGGAGCTGTTCAAGCTCATGCCGCAGGTGGACGCCGCGGAGCGACCTCGATCCGGTCAATTGTTGAATGAGCTGAAGACGGAGCTGGAGGCGCTGGCTGAGCGCCGTCTTGCAGAATTGAGGCCAAAAGTCTCCGGGCCGCTCGTGGACGTAACGCTGCCGGGGCGCAAGCCGTTTGTGGGCACGTATCACCCGCTGACGATCGTGATGCGGGAAATCATCGAGATTTTTCGCAGCATGGGATTCCGCGTTGCCGACGGACCCGAGATCGAGCTGGTTCGCTACAATTTCGACATGTTGAACACGCCGCCGTGGCATCCGTCGCGCGACGAGTCGGACACGATGTATCTGCCGAACGGTTTCGTGGTGCGGACGGAGACGTCGCCGGTGCAGATTCGGGTGATGGAATCGCAGCAGCCGCCGGTGCGAATTATTTCTCCGGGGCGCGTGTATCGCCGCGATCGTCCTGACGCCACGCACTCGCCGATGTTTCATCAGGTCGAGGGTCTCTACGTGGACGAGGGCGTGACCATGGCCGATCTCAAGGGCACGCTGCTGCATTTCTATCGCACGCTATTCGGAGCGCAGACGCAGATTCGTTTTCGCCCGCACTTTTTTCCGTTCACTGAGCCGTCGGCCGAAGTGGACGTGACCTGCAATTTCTGCGGGGGGAAGGGCTGCCGCGTGTGCAAGCAGACCGGCTGGCTGGAGATGGGCGGCAGCGGGATGGTGGACCCGAACGTGCTGGCGGGAGTTGGCTACGATACCGAGAAATACACCGGCTACGCGTTTGGTCTGGGAATAGACCGGATTGCGATGCGCCGCTTCGGCCTCGACAACATCCGACTCCTGTTCGAGAGCGATGTGCGGTTCCTAAGACAGTTTCCGGCGGCGTGCTGATGTCTTAACCTTGAATTGATTTCTCATGATTGTTTCCTACCGTTGGCTAAAAGAACTCGTTGATCTACCTGTCTCGCCGAGCGAGCTGGTAGAGATTCTGACGTTTCTTGGACTCGAAGTCGAAGAGACGACGTCGTTCGCGCCGCTGCTCGAGAACGTGGTGATTGGTGAAGTCGTCGAATGCGCACGGGTCGAAGGCAGCGATCACCTGTGGATCACGCGGGTCAACGTGGGCGGAGAAACTTTACCCATCGTATGCGGCGCGCCGAACGCACGGATCGGTTTGAAAGCGGCGGTGATGCTGCCCGGTTCGATGACGGTGGACGGAATGAAGGTGAAGAAAGCGAAGCTGCGCGGAATCGAATCACACGGAATGCTCGCGTCCGAGCGCGAACTTGGACTATCGGGCGATCATGCCGGGATTATCGAAGGTGATGCGACATGGCGGGTGGGATCTGCGGCGGCGGAGTATTTGAATCTGCCCGATACGATTTATGACGTAGAGATCACTCCCAACCGTCCCGATTTTTTATCGCACGTCGGCGTGGCCCGAGACGTAGCCGCCAAGCTTAAGCTGCCGTGGCGTTGGCCGGATTACAGGCTGAGCGAGATAAGCGAACCTGCTTCTTCGTTCGTATCCGTGGAGATAAAGGCTCCCGAAGCCTGTCCGCGATACTGCGCGCGGGTGATTCGGGGAGTCAAGATCGCGCCGTCGTCCTTCGAAACGCGGCTGAAGCTGACGCGCTGCGGCGTGCGGCCGATCTCGAACATCGTGGACGCGACGAATTTGCTCATGCTCGAGTTTGGCCAGCCGCTCCATGCCTTCGATGCGAGATTCGTAGATCAGCGGGAAATTATCGTGCGCATGGCGGCGGAAGGCGAACGATTCGTCACGTTGGATGGCGAAGAGCATAAGCTGACTGCGCAAGATCTGCTGATTGCCGACGCGAGCAAGGGAATCGCGCTGGCCGGAATTATGGGTGGACAGAACAGCGAGATTCGTGACGATACGCAGGACGTCATCATCGAGTGCGCGTATTTCGATCCGGTGCACGTCCGCCGCACGGCGAAGCTCCATGGGATGGGAACAGAATCCTCGCGGCGATTCGAGCGGGGGATGGATCCTAACGGAGTGCCGCGCGTAGCGGATGCCACTGCCGCTTTCATGCATGCGCTCGGCGGCGGCGACGTGCTGCGCGAGCGGGTGGATTGCTATCCGAATCCGATCGCTCCGCGCGACGTTGCGTTTCGACCAAGCCGCGCGGCCGTGGTGGTGGGGATCGAGATTCCGCGCGAAGAAATCAAGGACACGCTGACGCGACTTGGCTGCGAGGTTCGTGAAGCGGGGGAGCACTGGCAGGTTAAATGCCCAACGTGGCGACCCGATCTCGAACGGGAGATAGACCTGATCGAAGAAGCGATTCGGGTGTACGGCTATGACAAGATTCCCATGGCGAATGTCAGCCGGGTGCCGCTTCAAGGGGGTGACGATGCCATGTCGGTGTTGCGGCGCAGTGTGGTGGACGTCATGGTGAGCTTAGGTTTCCATGAAACACTGTCGGTTTCCATGTATGCTCCGAATGAGAGGTTGGATCCACCCGACATGCCTCCCGGAGTATTGCTCAAGAATCCGGTCACGGATGAGATGCCGGCAATGCAGGGTTCGCTATTGCCGCATCTGGTTCGGGCGGCGGCGGCCAATTGGCAGAGAGGTGATCGGACGCTTCGGTTTTTCGAAGTTGCGAGGGTTTTTCACAAAGGCAAGGCGGACGATCCACGGACTTGGGAACGCCAGACGCTCGCGGCATTGATGACGGGACAAGGGCATGCACAGAACTGGGATCAGGCTGTCAAGTCTTTTGATTTCTATGATTTGAAGGCTGTGATCGAAGTTGTAGCGGCCAAGTTATCCCTTGACAATGTCGAGATTATTTGCTATGCTATTGATCGCGAAAGAGTTCTGAGTGGAGAAATCCGCTCTGGCAGTCAAGTGATCGGGATGTGGGGAATCTGGCCGGCTGGCTTCATGTCGAAGAGAGACTTGGACGGCGATGTCGGTTGGCTGGAATTAGACTTGGGGAAGTTGTCCGGCTGCCGGCGACCGGACATGCACTACTCTCCACTGCCGCGATTTCCCATATCGTGGCGGGATATCGCCGTGGTCGCAGACGAGGAGTTGCCGGTCGGCGATCTGCTGACAACGATTCGCGAGCTGGGGGGAGACTTCGTGCGAATGATCGAGCCGGTGGATCTTTATCGGGGCGAGCGTCTCGGGCCGGGCAAGAAATCGGTAGCGATCCGAATCGAATTTTCCCATCCCGAGCGGAGCCTGGAATCCGCCGAGGTGGATGGCTGGATGAAAACCATCGTGGATGGACTTCGAGACCGACGGGGAGCGGTACTTCGATAACACATGACCGTAGGCCTATTCGACACTACACACGGAGACGTTCTCGTGGACGCCATTACTTTCGATGCGCTGGAGACTAAGATCACTCTGGTGGTGGAGCGTTTGCGCGCGCTTCACTCGGAGAAGGAGGAATTACAGAAACAGGTGGACGTCTGGCGGGAACGCTATGAAGGCTCGGCGGCGCGCGTAGAAGAGCTGTCGAGGGAATGCGATCGGTTGCGGGGCAATCAACGAGACCCGGATCAAGAGGACTTGATTCGGTCGAAGATTGCGGCTCTCCTGACCAAGCTTGAAGATGCGTAGACCGACGGATCGGAAGGTCACGACATGACCCCCGAGGGAGCTGGAATGCGATCGGAGGAAGATCGCGAAACCACCGTGCGAGTGACGATTCTGGGGCAGGAGTATCCCCTTCGAGCTCATGCGGATGCGGACTATGTTCGGGAAATCGCCGCGTCGCTCGACGCTCGGATGCGAATGATCCAACAGGCTGAGCCGGATCGGCCGCCGTTGAAAGTTGCCATTCTGACAGCGCTCAATCTCATAGATGAGGTCTTTGCGCTTCGGCGAGAAAAGGTGGACTTGGCGGATCGCTTTGAGCGAAAAGTCCGAGAGTGTACCGAGCAACTGAACCGCGGGCTGATGGAGTAGCCGTTTCTGCCGGTGAGAATTCGTTCCTCACGGAGGTTCCATAACCGACACACACGTACAATCATTTACATAATCAACCATCCCTGCTTGAGCCAGGCTTTTTCAAGAACCGATAGGAAAAAGCATGGGAGTCCGGCTCTGGCGTCTATCGCAAGCCTGCCTCCGTCTTCGGGCGGATTCCGCGGAAGCCTTCGGGCTTTCCGATCCCGGATAGTGGAAGCGAGAACCGTTTAGGAGGATTCCCACCGTGTATGTACCAGGTTCTTGGTACAGCGCCGCGCCCTGCAGGGATTGTTTTTTTTGAAAAGGGGAAGCGACCATGGATAATCCGATCGTCATGCGTGCGATCGAGCTGGTTGCCTGTCTGGTTTTCTTCTTTCTGGGTTGGGCTATCGGACGACGATTCATCCGCAAGGAGCTGGCGGCTTCGAAGCAGGAAGCCGCCCGGATCATCGCCGATGCCCAGAAGGAGGCCGAAACGCTTTTCAAGGAGAAGATGCTCGAACTCAAGGACGAGCAGCTTCATCTGAGAAGCCGATTTGAAACGGAAAACCGGAAGAAACAGGATGAACTGACGCGCATGGAGAGAGCCCTGCGCGATCGAGAAGTCAGTTTACGGCAGAAGACCGAGGAGCTGGACAAAAAGACCAAAGAAGCCGACCGGCTGATTCAGTCCAATACGCAGAAAGAGAAATCTCTGCAGCAGAAGCAGCAGCGGATCGAGACTCTGGAAACGGAGGCGGAAGCGTCGCTGGAACGGATCGCCTCGCTGTCCAAGGATCAGGCTCTGACGGAACTCAAGGAGTCGCTGTTAGACAAAGCGCGCGAAGCCACAGCCGAGATGGTGAAGGAGATGCGCGATCAGGCACGTCTTCAGGCCAATCGCGAAGCGAAGGAGATCGTCATCGCGGCCATTCAGCGGAGCGCCGCCGATCATGCCGTGGAGAGTACGGTGTCGGTCGTGCCGATTCCCAATGATGAAATCAAGGGCCGGATCATTGGGCGGGAAGGGCGCAATATTCGCGCGTTTGAGCAGGCCACCGGGGTGGACATTATCGTGGACGATACGCCGGAGGCGGTGATCGTTTCCGCTTTCGATCCCCTGCGCCGCGAAGTGGCGCGCCTCGCGCTCGAGCGGCTCATGGCGGACGGACGGATTCATCCGGGACGGATCGAAGACTTGGTGACCAAGTGCGAGAAGGAGATGCAGGAGCAGCTTGTGCAGGTGGGCGAAGCCGCCTGCCATGAAGCGGGAGTCTCCGGACTGCACGCGGAGATGGTCAAGTTGCTCGGGCGGTTGAAATTCCGAACCAGTTACGGTCAGAACATCCTGCAGCACTCGATCGAGGTGGCGCACCTCACCGGGCTAATGTGTGCGCAATTGGGACTCGATGCCAAGATGGGCCGGCGCGCCGGTCTGCTTCATGACATCGGCAAGGCGATTGACCGGTTCACGGAAGGGACGCACGTTCAGATCGGCGCCGAACTGGCCAAGAAATATCGCGAGCCGAAAGCGGTTATCAATGCGATCGCCGCTCATCACGGAGATGAGGAGTTCACGTCGCCGATCGCCGTGCTGGCGCAGGCGGCGGACGCCGTATCCGGGGCGCGGCCTGGCGCGCGGCGAGAAACGCTGGAGATTTACATTCAGCGTTTGCAGAAACTCGAAGAGATCACCAGCAGTTTTCGCGGCGTGCAGCGATCGTTCGCGATTCAAGCCGGTCGCGAGGTGCGAGTGATCGTCGAACCGGAGAAGATCACGGATGCCGTGGCCGAAACGATCGCACTGGAAATTGCGAAGAAGATCGAATCGGAACTCGAGTATCCCGGACAGATCAAAGTAACCGTCTTGCGTGAATTCCGCGCCACCAGTATTGCCAAGTAAGCCCGCCGGCGCGCTGCGCGTCGTGTTCGTGGGCGATATTTTCGGAACACCCGGTGTGAAGGCGGCGGAGCGCCTTCTACCGGGATTTCTGCGTGCGGCGGCGGCGGATTTCTGCATCATCAACGGCGAGAACTCCGAACAGGGCAAGGGAATTTCTCCGGTCACTGCGCGGGCGCTGTTTGACGCAGGCGCTGACGTGATCACCGGCGGTAATCACACGCTGTTCCGGGATAAAGGGCAGGAACTGGCCGAACGGGATGTGCGCGTGCTGCGGCCGGCCAATTTGCCCGAGGGAACTCCCGGCCGTGGCTGGGGAATTTTCGACGCGAGGGCGGGCTGCCGGGTGGGAGTGCTCAATCTGGTGGGACGAGCCATGCTGCCGCCGACCGACGATCCGTTTCGCGTCGGGAAACGTCTGATCGAGGAGATGCGGGCGGAAACGCCGCTGATCATCGTGGATTTTCACGCCGAAGCGACGGCGGAAAAGCTCGCGTTCGCGCGTTGGGTAGACGGACTCATCACGGCGGTGATCGGCACGCACACCCATGTTCAGACCGCCGACGAGCAGGTGCTTGACGGCGGAGCGGCGTACATGACCGACGTTGGCATGACCGGATCGCACGCCGGAGTGATCGGACTGAAAACGGAACACGCCCTGCACCGCTTTTTACATCCGATGGCGGGCAACAAGTCCGGCGGCGCGGAGGGCGACGTCCGTTTGTCGGGAGCGGTGGTGGATGCGCAGGCGCAAACGGGCAGAGCACTGGCGATCCATCGTTTTCAACTGCGCCTGCCGGAGGAATGACGATTGCGGATTCACGCTCGTACCTGGACGGGGATTGCATCGGCAGAACAGCTCGTCATCGAAACCGATGGCGAGCGCATTGTCTCGGTGCGTCCCGATCTCGCCGCCGCGCGACGGGGAGACGCCGTGGTTTGTCCCGCAGGATCGCTGCTCGTTCCGGGACTGCATGACGCGCATTGCCATCTGCTCGAAGGTGGATTAATGATGGCGGAGTGCGACTTCGACGGCGCGGACGCGCTGGAACAGGTCGGAAAAGCGCTGCGAGACTATGTATGTGCGCAGGGCGGTTCAGCGGCCGAGTGGGTGTTGGGACGCCGGCTCGATGAGACACGAGTCCGGGTGACTCGTCATGATTTGGATCGCGCGTGCGCCGACCGTCCGGTGTTCGTATGGACGCACGATCTGCATTCGGCGGTGGTGAATTCAGCCGCGCTTGAACGTGCGCAAATTTCCGACGACGCCGTGAATCCGCCGGGCGGAAGATTCGAGCGCGACGAGCATGGGCGCATCACCGGCGTCCTGCGGGAGACCGCGGCGCATCGCGTCGTAGAGAGAATCGCTCCGCCTTCGGCCGAGCAGTTCCGGCAGGCTCTGCTTCGCGCGCAAACATACGCTTTTTCGCTGGGGATCACGGCCGTCAGCAGCAGCGTGCGCGGGGACATGCTGGCCAGTTATCGTGCGTTTGCGGAAAGCACGGAGCGCGACTTGCGAATGAACATCTGGCCGGTCTGCGAGGAGTTCCAACTCGATGGCGAACGCTTTGAGACAGTGAACGAGTCGGGTTATCCCATCGGAACGCTGAAGGGATTTGTGGATGGCGCACTGTGATCGCGCTCGGCGGCGTTTTGGGAACCGTACCTGAACGCGCC
>JAQTRJ010000086.1 GCA_028711875.1 bacterium
GGAAGTGTCACGGTGCCGCGCACCACCTGATCGGCCTTCTTCGGATCCACTCCCAGCCGAATCGAAATTTCCACCGTCTCGTCGAACTTGGCCGGAGCCGTCTTTTTCAGCTGCTCCACAGCTTCGCTCAGTCCCAGTTCGCGGCGGCGATCCGTCAGTTTTTCGTTGGCGCGTACGCGCTTAGATGCCTTCAAATCCTGTTCTCCTTGCTGGTGCGAACGGCTCAGGCGAGCCTCCCAGCAGCGACGTTATTCCTGAATGGTAATGCCCATGGAACGCGCCGTGCCTTCCACCATCCGCATGGCGTTCTCGACGTCGTTCGCGTTTAAATCTTTCATCTTCAATTCGGCGATCTGCCGCACCTGCGCGCGCGTCACCGCGCCCACTTTCGTGCGGTTGGGTACGCCCGAGCCTTTCTCGACTCCCAGAGCCTTGGTCAACAGCACCGCCGCGGGCGGACTCTTGGTCACGAACGAAAAACTCTTGTCCTGATACACCGTGATGACGACGGGAATCGTCATCCCCGCTTCCTTCTCGGTGCGCGCGTTGAACTGCTTGCAGAACTCCATGATGTTGACCTGCTTCTGACCGAGAGCGGGTCCCACCGGCGGGGCAGGCGTCGCCTTGCCGGCCGGCAGTTGGAGTCTGATGAAGCCCGTGATCTTCTTTGCCATGATTCTCTATGCGATTGCGTCGTGGATATTCGATGAATGAAACCAGCGGACGGCCGCGGCCTACGTCGTTAAATCGGTGGAGACCTGCAGGAAATCGAGTTCGATCGGCGTCGAGCGTCCGAAAATCGAAACCATCACCTTGACCTTGCGCTTCTCGACGTTGATGTCGCGCACGACCCCGCTGAAATCCTTGAACGGGCCGTCAATCACCTTGATGCTGTCGCCCACCATGAATGGGACTTCCACCACCTGCGCTCCGGCCGCGCGATCCACGTGACCGAGAATCCGATCCACTTCCGACCGGCGCAGCGGCTGCGGACGATTCCTCGGGCCGACGAAGTTGATGACCTGCGGTGTGTTCGTGATTAAGTGCTCGGTGGCTTTATTGATGAGCATCTCCACCAGCATATAGCCGGGAAAAAACACCCGCGTCTTGGTCTTCTTCTTCCCGTCCCGCATCTCGACTACGTCTTCCTTCGGAATCAGCACTTGCGTGACCTGATCCTCGAGCTTCAGACGCTTCACCTCTTCCATCAGGAACGAGCGGATTTTCTCCTCTTGCCCGGTGAAAACGTGAATCACGTACCAGGCCAGTTCGCCTTCGGCGGGAGCGGTGTCGGTGGTCGCAAACACGATGGTTAGGTTGCCCTTTTCGTTGCGAAATACAATTCGGAAGAGCCGTGGCCCCCGAAAATTCCCTGAAGATAACTCGAAAGTCCGTGCCCGCCCGCCCGCAGAAAGCGAAACGCTCCGCCCCGCTCTGAAAGCAGGCTATGGTAGAATGCGTCGAAGGCCACCGCTCCCGCGTGCCGGGCAACAAATCCCATTTGTCCAAGCAGGGCGAGCATGACCGGCGGTTCGAAATGGTACAGATGGCGCGGCGTATCCCAGGCCACCCACTCCGATCCGTAAATTCTCGCGTCGCGTGACAAGGGATTGGGAACCGCGATCGCGAGCCGTCCTCCCGCGCGGAGTAAATCATGCAGCCGCGCGAGATTCCCCCGCAAGTCCGGCACGTGTTCCAAAACGTGCCACAGCACAATCAAATCGAACGGTTTTTCCGCATCGGGAACGTCGTGGATTGTGCCCGTCCAGATCGTCACGCCCTGCGCTGTCCGCGCGTACTCGGCCGCTTGCGCGTCCGGTTCCACGCCCCGCACGTCGAAGCCCCGTCCGTTCAGCGCCGCCAGCAGCTCGCCGGTGGCACAGCCTACGTCCAGGCACTTTCCCCCGCTTGGAATTCCCCGCGCGATCCGCGCGGCCTTTCGGGCCACGGTAAACCGCCGCACGAACCGGTAGAGCATCGCGAACGCGCTCGCCTGATCGCGGCTGCTCAGAAACGGATCGTAACCCTCACCGTAGAACAAGCCGAGGGTGGCCGCCTCCGGCCGCGGGTTCAGAAAGAGCAGACGACACCGCGTGCAGCGGACAATCGCATATGTCCGTCCGGGGATCGTGTCGAACCGATCCCCGACCTCCCGTTCCGTTCGATAGTCCGGGGAACCGCAAGCCGGGCAGGAGACCGTTTCAAATGACAGCGACTCCAGAACGCCGCTCTACAGAATGAGTTCCAAAGCCAGAGACAGCAACCTGTCGACCGCAAACACCGCGATCGCAATGATAAAGGAAACCACCAACACGATCCGGGCGGATTCCATCATCTCAGCGCGGGTCGGCCACGTCACTTTGGCCATCTCGGCGCGAACCAAACCAAAATAATCAATCAGTTTCTTGAACATATCTGTCTCGGAAGAAACCGGCTTGTGGCACGGCCGGAGGGACTCGAACCCCCAACAACCGGTTTTGGAGACCGGGACTCTACCATTGAGCTACGGCCGTAGGGCCCGGCTCCCGCCGAGCCGAATCTGTCCGATCCTATTCCAGAATTTTAGTCACCGCACCGGCGCCGACCGTCCGGCCGCCTTCACGGATCGCGAATCGCAAACCTTCATCCATGGCTACGTCGGTAATCAGCTCCACCGTCATCACGATGTTGTCGCCGGGCATGACCATCTCCACCCCGTCCGGCATCTTGATCGAACCGGTCACGTCGGTGGTACGGAAGAAGAACTGCGGACGATAGTTGTTGAAAAATGGAGTGTGACGGCCGCCCTCATCGCGCGACAGCACGTACACCTGAGCCTCGAACTTGGTATGCGGCTTGATCGAACCGGGCTTCACCACCACCATGCCGCGTTCGAGTTCTTCCTTGTCCACGCCGCGCATGAGCAAGCCGACGTTGTCGCCCGCCCGACCTTCGTCGAGCAGCTTGCGGAACATCTCGACTCCCGTCACCACCGTCTTCTTGTGAGCGCCCAGACCGACAACTTCCACTTCGTCACCAACCCGCACGATGCCCTTCTCAACACGGCCGGTTCCCACCGTTCCGCGGCCGGTGATCGAGAACACGTCCTCGACCGGCATCAGGAACGGCTTGTCGGTGGCGCGCACAGGTTCGGGAATGTAGCTGTCCACCGCTTCCATCAGCTTCACGATGCACTCGGTCTGCACCGGATCGGTGGGAGCGGACAGCGCGTTCAGTGCGGACCCGCGAATCACCGGAATCTCATCGCCGGGGAAATTATACTTGTTGAGCAGATCGCGGACTTCCACTTCCACCAGCTCGAGCAACTCGGGATCGTCCACCTGATCCACCTTGTTGAGGAACACGACCAGCGCCGGCACGTTCACCTGACGGGCCAAAAGCACGTGTTCGCGCGTCTGCGGCATCGGGCCGTCAGCGGCCGACACCACCAGAATCGCTCCGTCCATCTGCGCCGCGCCGGTGACCATGTTCTTGATGTAGTCGGCGTGGCCGGGGCAGTCCACGTGGGCGTAGTGACGCTTCTCGGTTTCGTATTCGGCATGGTGCACGTTGATCGTCACGCCACGCGCTTTTTCTTCCGGAGCGTTGTCAATTTCTTCGAACTTCCGCGCCGTGGCGAGTCCTCTCAGCGAGAGCACCTGAGTGATCGCCGCGGTGAGCGTGGTCTTGCCGTGATCCACGTGGCCGATCGTCCCGATATTCACGTGGGGCTTGGTGCGTTCAAATTTGGCCTTAGCCATGCTGGTTCATCCTCCTCAGAAAGGCTGACACTATTGTATGATAATTGTTTGCCGTCGAACTCGAGCTCCTGAGCGGGATTGAACCGCTGACCTCGTCCTTACCAAGGACGCGCTCTACCATCTGAGCTACAGGAGCAAAGGCCGTCAATCCTTCTCATCTCCCTCCGCGTGCGGGGGGATCAAAGGGGGATCGTGGCCGACCAGCATCCCTTTTGAGCGGGCGACGAGACTCGAACCCGCGACCCTCAGCTTGGAAGGCTGATGCTCTACCAACTGAGCTACGCCCGCATAAAAAAGTGCGAAAAAGAGCCCCCTTAGATGACTTGCCACTCCAAATTGTCATCGTAAGGCCCGAATCTACAGTATATTCACGGATCCCTTCGGTAGGATCGTGGTGGCGGATGGATTCGAACCACCGTAGGCGTCTGCCAGCAGATTTACAGTCTGCCCCCTTTAGCCACTCGGGCACGCCACCAATTGGATGCCTCCGCCAGAAAACAAGCCTACGGCTTATTTTGCTCAGAGCTGGCGACAGGACTTGAACCCGCAACCGGTTGATTACAAATCAACTGCTCTACCAATTGAGCTACGCCAGCGGCGAAATTTGACTTCCCGAAAAGTCAAGACCCTAAGTTAAAAACAAGCAATATATTTGTCAAGTACCGTGTGAAATTATCAGTATTTTATATTCAACAGTTTGCCGA
Source organism: bacterium (assembly GCA_028711875.1). Lineage (GTDB taxonomy): Bacteria > Electryoneota > RPQS01 > RPQS01 > RPQS01 > JAHJDG01. Next base: position 4,445 of record JAQTRJ010000086.1, read on the forward strand.
TCTTTCCACACTGAGGCGTGTCCTCTACTCCTTACGCCTCCACGCCGTTCCCCCCGCCCGGTCCTCGATGACGACGTTCCGTGCGGCCAGCTCGTCCCGAATGCGATCCGCCTCCTTCCAATCCTTGTTCGTGCGCGCCGCCGTCCGGGCTGCGATCAGAGCCTCGATGTCTTCATCTTTTTCATCGCTTTCTGCGTCCACGTCGAGAAATCCCAGCACACTGTCCAGCCGCCGCATGGCCTCCAGAACCAGCGCTGCCTCCACCTTGCCGATCTTCCCCGCTCCGCACAGCACGTTGATCTCCCGCACAAGGCTAAATACCGCCGCCAGTGCCTCGGGATAGTTAAAATCGTCGTCCAGCGCCGCCCGGAACTCCGCCTCGGACTTCGCGATCGCCGCGCGCGCCTCGGTCTCGCCCCCCGCGCCTTCGCTGAGCCGCAGGTTTCTCAGGCAGCAGTCGAGCCGATCCAGCGCCGCCCGCGCGCCTTCCAATCCGGCAACCGTAAAATTGAGCTGCTGGCGGTAGTGACCGGCCATCAGCGCGTAGCGAATCTCGCGCGGCTTCCAGCCCTTGTCTACCAAATCCGAGAGCGTAAAGAAATTCCCCAGAGACTTCGACATCTTGTCGCTCTCGATCATCAGAAATTCCGAGTGCAGCCAGTAGCGCGCGAGCTTTTTTCCGGTCGCGCCCTCCGTCTGCGCGATTTCATTCTGATGGTGCGGGAAAATCAGGTCTACGCCGCCGAGGTGAATATCGAACGCTTCGCCGAGATATTTCAGCGACATGGCCGAGCACTCGAGGTGCCAGCCCGGTCGGCCCTTCCCGATCTCCGTCTCCCAGAATACGTCGCCGTCCGACTCTTCCCACGATTTCCACAGAGCGAAATCGCGCGGATCTTCTTTTTGATACTCGTCGGCGGCCACCCGCTCCACCTGCCGCATCCCCTCCGTGTCGAGATGCGCGAGTTCTCCGTAACTCGGAAACGCGCTCACGCGGAAATACCACGAGCCTTTCGATTCATACGCGAGTCCCTTATCCCGCAGCCGCGTGACGATTCCCACCATTTCGCGAATGTGTTCGGTGGCTTTGGGAGCGATGTCGGGCGGAGCGATCCTGAGCGCCGCGCAGTCGTCGAGAAAACATTTCGTGTAGCGCTCGGTGAACTCCCGCATCGGCACGCCGTCCTTGTGCGCGCCGGCGATGGTCTTGTCGTCAATGTCGGTGATGTTCATCGCCGCCGTCACCTGATAGCCGCTGTACCGCAGATACCGCCGCACCAGATCGCTGAATAAAAACGTGCGGAAATTTCCGATATGCGCGCGGTTATAGACCGTCGGCCCGCACGTGTACATCGCCACCTTGCCCGCGTCTCGTGGAACAAACTCCTCGACCTGTCTCGTCAGCGTGTTGAAAAATCGAAGTGCCATAGCTCAGATGTTTCTATTGTAGCGACACAGCTTGCTGTGTCCTCTTTTTCTTGTCGGAGCCGATTGCCTCGCCCATTGTAGATGCAAACGGCAGTTTGCTTTTTCCGCCGGGCCGGGCAGCGTAGAATCCCGGTGGTGACTCTCCAGAGTCACCCCGCACCGCGCGCAATCCGGCCGGACTCTTCCGACGGTCGGAGACCGCCGCTAGTGCTGCTTCTAAGAAGGTTTTCGCGCTACGGATGCCGCGGCGGCCGCTTGCGCCCGCCCGTCATCGCCGGGGCATGCGTCCTCGCGTGCCCGGAATCCCCGTCGCCAAGACCGGGACCATATCCCTAACCGTCGCCGAGCAGGGACTGTGTCCCTGCCGGAATCTCTCCCCTCAACATACCATCCCGGACGACGCTTCTTCCCACACGCCGGAGCGTGTGGGCTAGTGGGCCAAGAAACGCGGGCGTCCAGAATCTCGATTCCGATTCTCCTAACCGTTCCCCCGCCGTTGTCGGTCTCCTGACCGGCAATGGCGCCATTGCGGCTCCGGAGAGCCACAACGGCGACTATTTAACTACCCCCCTTGACTTTCTGAACAAAAGTTCATATATTGTGCTTCCATCTCTCCATGTTCCCACGTCGCAATTTCTAATTTCTCATTTCTAATTTCTGATTTCTCTTTCCCGTTTGAAGTTTTTAGTTTTCTTTGAGTTCCGCAGTTCGTTTTGTCAACTTTTCTTCCCCGTGAGCGGCAAGAAGTCTTTGAAAACGATAAAAATAGACAAATCCCGAAAGGAACAGCAGCACCACCGTAAACCACATGACATTGTAGGGCTTGAACCACTCGAGCGCGGCCGGCTCCCAATAGCAATAGATGGTGTAGACGATGAGCGTGAGCGCCGTGAAAATCATCGCAACCTTTCCCGCCCAATTGGACTTCATGACCACCCCGGTCTTGCCGTAAGCATAGGCGGCCAGCACCACGATCGCCGCATCCCTCACTAAGACCAGCGCCAGAAATCCCGCCGGCAGCGGATGCTCCCGCCACGGCAGAGCCAGAAAGATCGCCAGCGACGCGATCCAGACCTTGTCCGCAATCGGGTCGAGCACCCGTCCCCACACCGACTCCTGCTTCAGCCACCGCGCCACCATTCCGTCCAGCATGTCCGAGATCAGAGCAATCCCCATGATCGCGAGCGCCCAGAGATTGCCATTACCGCTCTCGCCCATCCGCAAGCATAGAAACAGCGGAACGAGCAGAAAAAGCCGCCCGAGGCTGATGCAGTTGGCCGCCGTCCAGAAGCGAGTCGTGATCTCGCCCGAGGACGGAGGAATACGGATGAGTTCGTGGAGTCTCACAAGAGCAGGAAACAGGCTATTCGATGGCCTTTAAAACGCGTTCAAGTTCGGCGCGCGCCCATTCCTTGTCGCTGTATTGAAAGAGCGATTCGTTCTGGTCTTCGGAGAGCGGAACCGGATACTCTCCGGTGAAGCACGCCGTGCAAAAGTGGCCGGGATCGGAGTACGTCGCTTCGAGCATGCCCTTGACCGAGAGATACGCGAGCGAATCCACGCCGAGATAATCGCGAATTTGCTCGGGCGAGTTCCAGGCCGCGATCAGTTCCTTGCGGGTGGGAAAGTCCATTCCGTAAAAACAGGGAAATTGAATCGGCGGCGAGGCCACCCGCACGTGAATTTCCTTCACCCCTACCCGCCGCAGCAATCCCACCAGCTTTTTCAGCGTCGTGCCGCGCACGATCGAGTCTTCCACCAGCACCACCCGCTTGTCCTGCAGAACGCCGACCACCGGATTGTATTTCACCCGCGCGTTGAACGACCGCATGAACGGCGAAGGATTGATGAACGTGCGGCCGATGTAGTGATTGCGAATGAGACCCAGTTCGAACTTGATCCCGCTTTCCCGCGCATAGCCAAGCGCCGACGTATTCGAGGAATCCGGCA
>JAQTRJ010000087.1 GCA_028711875.1 bacterium
CGGGATCACCGCCGATCCGGCAGCGCACCGACAGCCACGTCAGCGCCCGAAAATACGGTTCGAGCGGAACCGACAGCAGCAGCCATTTCGAGCTGACCCGCCGGAATTCCTGCAACGGTCCCGCCGGATTCGGCAGATGCTCGAGCACCTGCGAACTGAACACAAGATCGAACGACCGGTCGGCGAACGGCAAGTCATAGGCGCTGCCGGGCAGCCAGCTCGCTTCCGGGGAGGCGCGCCGCGCGAACTCCACGGCATCGCGGCTGAAATCGAATCCCGTCCATTGCCCGCGCCAACCGCGCTCGCGCATCGCGCGATAGACAATGCCCTCGCCGCAGCCGGCGTCGAGCACGCGCTCCGCACCCGACATCATCAGATAATCGAACATTCGATCGAGATAAATCTCCAGATGCCGTTGATAGAGACGGTTCGGATGTGACCACTTGTTATGATTGTCCGAGCGGTATCCCGTCGGCTGCTCGGTGCGGGCGTGTTCGATAACAGGCACGTCGTTTTCGCCTTCGCTTTCTTTTTCGTCATGCCGCGGCGGACGCGTGCGTCCACCCGACTCTATCGCTCGCCGATCCGGGCAATGCGCTCGATCTCCTCGCAACAGGAGGGGTGGTTGCCGCGCGCCGTCCGGGCGGGAGTCTCACACTTGAATTTTTTTACGCGCTACGGCCGCACCAGCGCCGTCCGCGCGGCGGAGTCGGCGATCTTCCGAAACGGATCGTCGTCCCAAAATTCGTGGAACGCGGTCGTCCAGTCGCGAGTCGCGGCCCGAGCGCGCGCCGCCGCCGCCATTCGCAACCGCTTCTCATCATCGAAGACCAGCTCGCGCATCGCGAGTCGCCATTGGTCCACATCGTAGCCCGGCAGCACGATGCCGGATTCGCCCGGCGAAATAATGTCCTTCGGCCCGCCCTCGTCGCTGACCAACGCGGGCAGACCCGACGCCTGCGCTTCGAGCACGGAATTACCGTAGGTGTCGGTGGTGGACGGAAACACGAACACATCGCCCGACGCGTACGCTTTGGCCAGCGCGCGTCCCTTCTGGAATCCGCAGAACGCCACCGCGGGATGGGCGTAGCGCACCTTGAGTTCGCCGGCATACGGCCCGTCGCCGACAATCGCCAGCGACGCGCGCGCGGAAAGCTCCGGATCGGACTTGAAGGCCGTCAGCAGCATGTCAAGATTTTTCTCGCGCGACACGCGGCCGATATACACGAAGACCGGACGATTCTTGAGTTTCCACGGCTCCCAATACGATTCGTCGCGATGGCGCGGATTGAAGAACTCGAGATCGGTTCCGCGATTGAACAGAAATATTCGCGAGCCGTCGAATCCATGCTCAATCAGTTGGTCGCGATAGAACGACGAGGGCGAATAGATCACGTCGGCCTTGCCGTAGAACCAGCGCATGTACGTCCACGCCGCCTGCTCCAGCCCTTCGTCGCCGGTGATGTGCCGGACGTGCTGCGGGAAATCGTTGTGATAGATCGCCCGGCACGGCACCCGGAACGCGCGCGACGCGAGCAGCGCCATCAGTCCCACTGGCCCCGGAGTGGAAATCACGTACTCGGTAAAGCCCGCCGTCTCCAGATAGCGCAAGAGCCTAATCCCCGGCGGAACCGTGAGCTTCTGCAGTTCATAATCCGGAACCGGAATTTCTCCGACCGGCTCGAAATTCAAAAACTTCGCTTTCGGCGACGCCTTCTCGGGAACCACCGACGAAATAATCGTCAGATCCGCATCGAGCGCGTCGGCCACGTCCGCAAATTCGTTCAGCGTCAGCGATACGCCGTTCACGTCGTTGACCGTGTCGGAAAACCACGCGATCTTTTTGCGCCGCGCATCGTAGCCCGGCAGTTCCAGCGCTTTGCCGAAGCGCTCTTCGAGCTGCGCGATCAGCGGCCGATCTTTGTTCAGCTTGTCAAACGCGTAGATGTACGGCCCCATGATTCCCTGCAGCGGCAGCGCCGCGCTGCCCAGCGTGATCGCGTTGACGATGTGGCCGCGCTCGAATTCACGCGTGGCCTGCCGAAACATGCGATAGGACACGCGCCCGACCACGCGATCCACCAACGCGCACAGCCGCTCATCGAAAGCCTGCAGGTCGTCGCGTGCAATGTCGCGCAGCCGCTCACCCGCGGGCAGCGCGTTATAGGCCAGTACGAACTCGCGAACGAGCCGGCGCTCGAGCAGCGTCGTTTTTCGCCGCGCGCGCAGCGCTCGTGAAATCACATTGTAGCCGGCCGCAAGAATCTGCCGCAGAGTCAATCGCCGCGGCGTTTCCGGCTGCAATACGCGCGACAGCACCAGCGAGACGATATCCGGTTCGCGCACATTGCGGCCGCGCAGATTTTTTTGATAAAATTGGAACGCCACGCGATACATGGAGTGCGCCGCCGTCAGGCTCGTTCCATGCATTCCGCCCGCTGTGCCTTGCTTACGCGCCAGCGCCGCGAGAAATTCCTCCGTCGTCGCCGCCTGCGGAACCTCCGTCCACGTCAGCCCCGCGTACTGACAGCAATAGTCGTCCGATCCGCCGAGATACCCTTTCTGCCACGGCTTGTCGCTGGCCGGTTCGATCCCCCACTTCCTGCGCAGTCCCTCCATGAACTCCGGCGTCAGATGATCGAGCAGCGTCGTCACGAACTGATTTGTTCGCTCGTGCCGCGCTCCCGACCACGTCTCAAAGTGATCGAACAGCAGCAGGAGTTGCTCGACGTGATTCGCGTTCAACCGTAAATTAAGAATGTCCAGCGGCGCGGTCACCGCATGGAGGATGTTTTCCGCGAGCAGATAGTCGCGCACCTGAAAAATATCGCGGCGAAAACCCAGAATCTTCTGCAGCTGTCCTTCGCGCAGTCCGAGCAGCACGAGGCGGATCATGCACTCGTCCTTCGGAAACAGCACTGTCGTTTCGCACGACGTGAACACGTCCCTGTGATGGGCCAGCTGCAAACATCCGGCGATATTATCCGAATCGGTCAGCGTGAAGAAATCCATCCCGCGCCGCTTGGCCAGCGCATAGGCCGCCTCAGGCTCGGTGAGACTCTCGGGAGCTTTAAGCCGCTTCAGGAAAAAATTCGTCGGTCGGTCGGAATAGCGCGAATGAACGCGCAGATCAGCTCGTGGCATGGATGGCTGTGTTAATGAAATATGAAAGTGAAATGAGAAAGAAAACTGGTGGCGGTCTCCGACCGTTTTTCTTCCCCCAATTCTCGATATGGGGGATACACAAAGGAGTTATCGTTTCGCCAGTGCGTCCGCTTCCGCCGTCAGAGCTTGGAGCGCCGATTCCAGCGTGCGCGTATATTCCTTCAGGCTCGTTTCTTCTCCCGGAAACGGAATCGGATCGCCGAACAAGAGATGCACGCGCGCGAACGGCTTGGGGATTTGGAAGCGATCCCATGATCCAAGAACCCACGCGCGTTCGGCGGCAAACGTGGTGGGAATCACCGCCGCCCGCGACTGCAACGCGAGAAACGGCGCGCCCGGTTTCATTGTGTAAATCGGTCCGCGCGGTCCGTCGCAGATCATCGCCGCCGTTTGTCCGTTTTTCACGCGGTCGAGCAGCTCCAGAGCGGCGCCCGTTCCGCCGCGCGTCGAACTTCCGCGCACAGTGTCGTATCCGAGCCGCTGTACGAGCCGCGCTACGATTTCTCCATCGCTGTGCTGGCTGATCATCGCGGCGATATGGCGGCCGCGTGAATGCATGACCGGAACCATCATCCGCCCGTGCCACGTAATCATCACCAGGGGCTGTCGGTTCTCGATGCAGGCGCGCGCCGTGTCCCAGCCGCGAACGCGCACGCGCCACGTGCGGGCAAGGATCAATAGAAGAATCGGCCCGAGACGAGGTCCCAGAAAAAGGAGACTGCGATTGATGACTTTCGCCGCGATGGAATTTCTTCTCCTGCCGTCACGCCGGCTCTTCGTCCGCGAATCGCTGCCACACTTCGCGCTTCAGGCGGTACACCGTTTCGGGATCAGGCTGATAGGGATTTATCGGACGCGGTGGAACAGGCAACGCGTGTGATTCCGCAAATGGAGTGTCACGTAAGAGCTGATTGTACGCGATCACAAACAACTTTTCGAGATTGATGACGTCCTCAACGTTATAGGCAAGCAGCGTATCGAGCGCGCGCGGATTGTAGCGGCGAACGTAGTCTTTCCAGAGCGCCACCGCCATGAATCCGTCCACGCCGTCAAGTTCACCGCGGCTGATCCCCAAGAGATGCTCGCAACGCTTGAGTCCGCCGGTGTAGCCCAGCCGCGCGAGCGCATAGCGGAGATCAATGTGTGCCTGCGGAAACTCGATCCCCAACGCCGCCCGCAGAAACGGCAGATCGAACGTCTTGCCGTTGAACGTGACCAGCACATCGTAAGCGGCGATGTCGAACTCGAACTCGTGCAGGTTCTCGCCCTGAATGTAGGTGCGTACTTTCTTCCCGTCATACACGGAAATCGTGGAGATACTGTCCGAACCGATTCCCAGTCCGGTGGTCTCGATGTCGAGGTACGCGAGGCTATGCCGGAAGTGCGGGAACAGCCGCCACTGCTCGCGCGCGGGAAGCTTCTCGGCGAAGTAGCGCGCGTTTCCCATGTGCAATTCCGCTGCCGATTCTTCGAGCACAGGCCTTAGCGCGTCCCACTTCACGCGCTGAATCTTCGGAGCGTTTTCGTCGAGCGCATCTCCCCACGACCGCACGCCCGCCTCCCACAATCTGCGCTCGGTCTTCGCCGACACCCGCGGAATATGACAGAACGTGTTTTCGAGCACGGCATCCCTTCATCGCCGTTGTCGGTCGCGGTTGTCTCGCCGTTGTCGGTCTCCAGACCGGCAATGGCGCACACTCGCCGTCGCGGGTCTCCCGATCCTCGATGGTGCGAGTTTATTTCTCGATCAGCTTCGCCGCAATGTCCGCCACGCGCTTCGCCGCGCCCGGTTCGCCCATCGCGGCGCGGACTTTTATTAAACACGCGCGGCACGCCTCGACTTCCGATGGAACATTCAAAAACGGAATCAGCGCGCCGACGAGACTCTCCGGCGTGGCGTCGTGTTGAATGAGTTCACGCACCGCTTCTTCGCCCACCAAGAGATTCGGCATGGCGATGAACGGCACCTTCACCACCCGCTTACCGATCGCATACGAGAGCGGCGACGTTTTGTAGAACACCACAAACGGATTGCCGAAGTAGGCGGCCTCGACGGTCGTGCTGCCCGATTTCACGAGCGAAGCGTTGGCGTGCGCAAGCACCGCGTGCGAGACTCCGAATGCGCGCGTAATTCCTGCGCTTCGTCCGCGCAGAATTCTTTCGTAGAGCCCTGGCGGTACTCCGGGCGATTCGGCTAAAATAAAGCGCAGTTCCGGCTGAAATTTTCGCAGCAGCTTCGCCGTGTCCAAAAGCACTGGCAGATGGCGGCGGATTTCCTGCTTGCGCGATCCCGGAAACAGCCCGACCACGCGGTCATCCGGTTCTAAGTCGAGTCCCTTCAGGAACTGTCCGCGCGGCGCAATTTCTCCGACTTCATCGAGCAGCGGATGGCCGACGAACGTCACGCGCGCGCCAAGCTGCTTGAAAATCGGAACCTCAAAGGGAAAAATAACGGCGATGTGGTCGGCGAGTCGCGCCAGTGTCTTCGCCCGGCCCGCTTTCCACGCCCAGACCTGCGGGGCGATATAATAAAGGACCTTCGGTTTTTTAACTCCCCCAAGGCGAGCGAGTTTCCTGAGCAGTGAGAAATGAAATCCCGGATAGTCAATCAGGATAATGAGGTCAGGCTTCCGACTGCGAATTTCAGAGAGCACTCGCCGCCGCACGCGCCAAATGAACGGCAGATGCCGCACGACTTCGGCGAAGCCCATGAACGACATGCGCCGCGAGTGTTCGAGCAGTTCGAGACCCGACGCGGCCATGCGGTCGCCGCCGATGCCGAACAGTTCCGCATCGGGAAACCGCTTCCGCAGCTCGGCCACCACGCCCGCGCCATGCGCATCGCCCGAGGCTTCCCCGGCGGAAATGAAGATGGATGGATTCACCTGTTGACTCTGACAACTTGCTTGCTACACCTGGCAGATTGATGTCGCGTGATCGACAACATGACGTCTATTCACTGTCAATGCTCGGATTACCTGAAACCAGCTGAGTAAATAGCAGCTAACCTAGATTGCCGTTTAGCCCATCATCCGGAACCAATCTCTGACCGTTAGTCTTAGTCGGGCAATCTCATCCTCTGAAACTGGACAACAGTGAGCAATTGGACCTCGCAATACATTCAAACGGCTCATTACGCTTTCAACAGCGCGCTTGCTTTGAAAGATCGTACCAAACAGATCCCAATTATTTGTGATAATCACGGCGAGCTCGCCGAATGTAGTATAATCTATAGAGACATCTGATCGTTGCGTGACTCCACTGTCAAGCTCTCTTCGAATTCTTTCCTCGACATCAGATGTGATTTTCTCCGGGACCCTACCACTTGCCCACCATTCTGCTCCCTCGCTTTCGCAAAGTGCTTCCGAAATCAATTTTCGTATTGATTTCTCAAGGCAATAAAACAATTCATAGTGCCTTGCCATGTCCGCCGCCTCAGATCGCACAGATTGTTCAAACTGCGGATAGTATTCAACAGGATCTTGAATGGCTGAGCGAGTGATATGTCCTAGCTCAACGTCGAATCGTCGTTCGATATTGCTCAATTCGTCGGTAATCATAAACCCCGACATGCCAAAAGCACGGAGGCGATCTTCAACTTTCGTCATCTGATTCCTTCATGAGGTTTTCCTTGAGACTCTTGAAAATTGCGTTGAACACAGCAATGTCCGAAGTGGCTGGCAAGTTCAGATTAATTGTGTAAGAGAGTCCTATTCCCATTCTCTCCGCTTTTGGCAGCTGCGTGGGCTGTGGTTGAGAAACTGTACTCGTAGAAATCTCACTTTTTTTCTTCTCTTCAACCTCCGTTTGCGACCAGTTTGCAAACTTCTTTATTGCCTTGATAGAAGCGAGTACAAGCCCAACAACACTTGAATCCTCACCTTGACCAGTCTCCTCAATAATCAATCCGCGAAGGTCATCATCGGATAGTTCATGCATATACTCATTTCGCACGTATAGTGGCGCATAACCAACCTTCAATGCTTCCGCTGCAGCCTTTCCAGCTGTCGAATTATTCCTGAACCTTCGGTAAATATCCGATGGCGTTCCATCAGTGTTTGCAAATCCAATCTTCTTAAGAAACGCTGTAATTTGATTCCCGGATCCTCCCGATATTTTCAAGATTGTCTTTACGAAATCCTGGCTGACGCTCTCTGGTGTCTGTGCAGACTTGATACCACGAAGTGCCTTCTCGATATTGCCAGGCGCGGTGACATAGGGTAGTACAGCCATTTGAATCTCCTCTATTGCGGGCTCGATTAAACATTGGCATGCTCTCAGGACTATCCTGAGGCAATTGTGATCGACAACTCTTCCCTATCAGTTAATCACTTTCTCACGTTTCACTCCCTTCCCGTCGCCACTTCCGTCGCGCCGATCTTCGCGAGGATTTCCGTGGCAAGTTTCAGCGCGTTCAAGCCGTCTTCGCCTGTCACCGGCGGCGGCGTGCCCTCGCTGATCGCGCGGAAGAACGCCTGCTGCTCCATCTCGATCGCGTTGCCTTCGGGAGCGGAAGGCTGAGCGAACAGAATGTGCCGCTTCACCGCCGCCTTCTCGATCTCGCCCAAACTGGTCGTGCCCGGAATGTGCTCTTCGCCCGCGCGCGCAAGCCGAAATCCCTGCGCCGTTCCCGCCGCGAAATCGAGCGC
>JAQTRJ010000088.1 GCA_028711875.1 bacterium
GATCGTGGAAGTGGCCCACCACGCATCCCTGCTTGTACCATTTGGGTTTGTTGCCGCTGTTGGCCGGCGACGGCGTCCGCTCATAATTCATGATCTTGTTGATCTGGGGCATTAGCTCACTGGCCACGGTCTCGAAACTAATGCGACCGATTGCGATATCGGGCAACAGGTCACTTCCATCCAGACGCGCATAGTTCCAGTCGTTGGCGGAGGGAGATGTGAAGGCCGGCACCAGCTCATGATCGCCCATGATGCAAACATATTCCAGCGGAGGATCGGCGTTGTCGTAGCGTTGTTGAATATATTCCAGGATTCCCGTCGTCGTCCACGTGGAAATTTCGTCCGGCCCGCCCCATTCCACTTTATGGCCTTTACGATTGTGCCACGCGGCGAAATTGCTCAGCGTTGTCTTCAGTGTGTTGCTGTTGATGATGATCAGATACGTGCCGCGCACGACGATCTCATCCAGTCCCAGCGTTTCCCAATTCGCCACCACCGGTCGCAGCACACTGGCCATCGTTTCCGTGATCGGCCGGTCTACCGGAATTGCCGATCCGGTCTCGCGAATCCGCAGCGATACGTTGCTGAGAACGCGGACCCGATTCTGGACCGGATTGTATTGCACTGGGTGGATATTCAAAGCGGCAATCGAGACTCCGCCCATAATCTGGCGCGGCGAGAGCGTATAAGTGGAGGAGGGAAAGTACTCATCGTGGGTCAGATTATCCAATGTCCTTTCTTCACCACGCTGCCCTTCATTATTAAATGAGACCTCGTAGCTCCCATCTAATTCAAGCCACTCCTCGGAAAGAATTTCCAGGACGGGGTCGCCCTCGTACTGCAATCCGATGAATCGTCCAAAGACCGGCAGATCGGGCTCGCCCTCCAGACTGGCGATCTGGCACTCGTCAATCGCGATCTCATCATAACTGCCCTCGGGCGTCGTGATGGTCTCGATGCTGATTCCCGGTACGGTCAGGTCTACGGTCCATGAGTTTATCGCATCGCTGTGGATTGCCATTTGAATCGGCCGGTCGGCGATGTCCGAATTCACGGGCAGCCAAGCACTGTGTGCGATCCCGACCATGAGGATCGGCAGTAGGATCACAAGAACTCGTCGCAGCTCCATCATTCAACCTCCAAACTTGCACTCAGCTTGATGTTTCCGTCAAGGAATTTCATTTCGCGTCCATCATCCCGCAATTCCTGTGACATCAAAAGATATGTTTTGTTTTCTTCGATTTCACAATAAATTTTGTAGTGTCGGCCCTGGGCGACAAAATCACGGCCAACGACCGGTAAATATACTAACGATATTTCCGGTTATCAACATAAAAAACGGCGGCAGGAAAATATCCCGGAAATCGGCTAATCCACAATAGACCCACCCGTACCGCGGGGATGCGAACCCCCCCTCACAAAAAATTGTCGAGTCAAGCGAACAGGAGCGGCATTTGCATCGTGACGGGCGAAGTCTCCTACTTGCTTGAGATCATCTCGGCCGGATGGTGACAGCATGATCGCTCGCGTTGCGGGGACTCGATCCAGCGGAAATAGGAATCTCCGAATCGTTCCGTCTTTTATGAAAAGGTCAGGTCATGTCAGAAACCCAATCGCGTGAACAAGAACTGCGGGAAGAACTCGAAGCGCTGCAGCGACGGCTGATGGAACTCGAAGAAATCGAGGTCATGCGCGTCAGCGAAGAGCATGATCGCTTCGATTCACTGCAAGTGCTGGATGAATATGCCAAGCAGCTCGAGGATTCACGCGATAAACTGGCGCGCCTACTGCGAGCCGGTACCGCCGTTCAGGAAGCTCGAAGCATCAAAGAGATTCTGCAACTGGTCGCCAATGCCGTCGGACAGGCCGGGTGGAGTTCCGTTTCGGTGATCATCTTCGAGAACTGGGACATCACGGAGTCCGCCTACTACGGCTGCACGCCCGAAGAGATTGTCTATCTGGAAACGCATCGTCAGCCGCCCGAGCGGAGGGCCGAGCATTTCGGACCCGAGATGGATCGCTTTCGAGTGAGTCGCTCCTATTTCATTCCGGCTGACAGTCTCCAGGAAATTATGTCCCCCGATCAGGTCGTTCCGGGTCGCCGCACACCCGAACCGGGGGATACGTGGGATGTGATGGACTTGGCGTATGTCCCGCTGCAGGGTTCAGAGGGGAAAATTATCGGTTCGATCAATTGTGATGACCCGATCAACGGCCAGCGTCCCACGGCCGAGACGTTTTTCTATCTCGAACTGTTTGCAGATCTCGCGGCCCGCAAAGTCGAAGCCATGCAGATGCAGGAGCGCCAGCAGCACATGGAGGAGGCGCTCCGTCAAAGTGAAGTGAAGTATCGTAACACCTTCAATCGCAGCGCGGACGGATTTTTCCTCATGGACGAACTCTTTCGCGACTGCAACAGCAAAGCCTGCGAACTCTGGCGCTGCGAACCGGAGGACATCATCGGTCACTCGCCCAGCAAATTCTCTCCGGAATTCCAGCCCGATGGACGACGCTCCGAAATCGCCGCAAACGAATACATTCATGCCGCTATGCGCGGTGATCCGCAGGTCTTCTACTGGATGCACAAGCGCAAGGATGATACCTTGATGGATTGCGAGGTGTCGCTCGCATCCATGCAAATCGGCGACAAATCGCAAGTGCTGGCGATCGTCAGAGACATCAGCGAACGCAAACGCGACGAACTCGAGCAAATCGTGATGTTGCGCGTGCTCCAGATCGGTACGACCTCGGACACGCAGGATGAAATGATCCGCGGCATCTTCCAGCAGGTTGGCCGGCTGGTTCCGGTGGAAAACTATTTCCTGGCGCTGCATGACGCTCAAACGAACTTGATCGAATTTCCGATCTTTGTTGACGAAGCGGATCCGCCCCCCGAGCCAAGACCGTTCGGAAATGCGCTTACGGAATGGGTGATCCGAAACGGGAAACCCCTCTGCCTTAATCCCGATCAATGTCTGGAGCTCGAACGACGCGGTGAGGCCAAGGTTCACGGTACCCCGGCAGCTTCCTGGCTGGGGGTGCCGCTGATCAGCCAGTCGAAATCCTTCGGGGCGCTGGTTGTGCAGAGTTATCGAACCGTGAATCTGTTCACGGACTATCATGTTCGAGTCTTCTCGGCGGTCGCCGCGCAAATCTCGTCAGTGATTGCCCGAAGCCGCTCTGAACAGCAACTCCGAACCCTTCAGAAAGCCGTCGAATCTTCGGGTGAGATTGTTTTCATGACGGATCCGAATGGTACGATCAATTTCGTCAATTCCGAATTCTCGCGCTTCTATGGCTATCGTCCCGAAGAAATCGTTGGCAAGAAAACCATCGAAATCCTCTGCCGAGATATTGCGGATGTCAACGGAGGCGGTGATCTCCTTGCGCGGCTGCAGAAGGGCGAAATTGTAAGGGGGCAGTATCGCCGCAATCGAACCAAAGACGGCGGAAGTGTGGATGTCGAGTGCTCAGCCAGTCCGGTATTAGACGAGCATAAGCGTATGGCGGGAATTCTCTACATCCAAAGGAATGTCGGCCAGCGTCTACTCGAGGAACGTGCCTTGCGGGAAAGCGAAGAAGGGCTGCGATGGTTGGTGGACAACTTTAGCGATGCCGTGAGCATCGTGGATATGGACGACACTTTCGAGTATGTTAACGCGGCGACCGAAGAGCTCTTTGGTGTGCCGTCGGGGACATTGGTCGGGCGAAACTTCAAGGAATTCTTGTCTCCCGAGCAATTTGCCATTGTGCGTCGGAATACTCAGACTCGCTATGAAGGAGTCCGAAATCACTACATCTGCGAGATTCAACGTCTCGATGGCGAAATCCGAACCGTTCAAATTGCTGCGACTCCGCGATACGACCGTGACGGCATGGTGAGAAGGGTTCTTGCCACGTACAAGGAGATTTCGCCGAGCCTGAACCGGAACCCGTAGATCAACGGCTGTCTCCGATTTGATGAAAAAGGTGCATCGCCCGGTGCGCCTTTTTTCCGCTCATGAAGCACCACAGAATGCACGTCGAGTCGGTATAGCGCACATCCGCAGTCGAGGGTGACTCTCCCGAGTCACCGCCGCACCGCCCGCAATCCGGCGGAAAGCTTTCCTGCCAATTCCATTTTTAAGATAGCTTCATGAGATTCGATCCAATCTCAAACAACGGGAAGACCCTGCGTCCCCACGGCCTCGATCCGGTCGGCACGACTGTTGAAAGGTGACTCAGGGGAATCGCCGCTCGGCGGCAGGATTGTTGTTCCCTTTGATGTCTTTCGGAAATGCTCGCAAAGGAATACTAAGGAATGTCTGAATCCTCACCGCACCGCAGAAACGTATGGAAACAATCTGGACAAACAACGTTATGACAATAGGTTAAAGTCCATGCAAGCGGATTCGGCCCGGCTCCGTCTTGTGAAGTCGGGCGCGATCCGTTTGACTTTGTGAGCCTAATGTCCTAAATTGCCAGTGAAATACATCCGAGAAGAAACTGCGGAAGGCGCAATGAAAAAGCGGATCATCACTATCCTTCAAGGAGCAGCGGGACGAGATTTCCACAATTTTAATGTGGTGTATCGGGACAATCCGGCCTATGAAGTCGTGGCTTTCACCGCCACCCAAATCCCCGACATTGACGGTCGCAAATATCCCCATCAATTGGCGGGCAAGCTCTACCCGAAAGGCATCCCGATACATCCCGAGGAGGATCTGGAAAAACTCGTCGCGAAGCTCGGCGTGGACGAAGTGGTGTTCAGCTACAGCGATGTTCGGCACGAATACGTCATGCACTGGGCGTCCCGCTTGATCGCCGCCGGAGCCAATTTCCGCCTGCTGGGTGCTCGCCAGACCATGCTCCCGTCGAGCAAACCCGTGGTCGCCGTCTGCGCCGTGCGCACCGGAGCCGGAAAATCCCAAACCACCCGCCGCGTCGCGGAAATCCTCAAGGCTGCCGGGAAGCGGATCGTGGCTGTGCGCCATCCGATGCCTTACGGCGATCTGGCCAAACAGGCCGTTCAGCGGTTTGCCACCATTGCCGATCTGAAAAAGCACAAGTGCACCATCGAGGAGATGGAGGAGTACGAACCGCACATCGAACGCGGCTCGATCGTCTATGCGGGAGTGGATTACGAGGCGATTCTGCGGGCGGCCGAGCAGGAAGCGGACGTGATTCTCTGGGATGGCGGAAACAATGACACGTCCTTCTTCAAACCCGACGTCTACATCACGGTTGCCGATCCGCTGCGCGCCGGCAACGAACTGACCTACCATCCGGGGGAAGTCAACCTGCGCATGGCCGACGCGATCGTCATTAACAAGATGGATACCGCTACGCCCGAACAGGTGCAGCAAGTCCGTTCATCCATTGAGTCGGTCAATCCGCATGCCATGCAAATTGACGCGGCGTCGCCAGTGACCGTGGACCGGCCGGAACTTATTCGCGGACGGCGCGTGCTGGTGATTGAAGACGGGCCGACCTGCACCCACGGCGAGATGAAATTCGGCGCCGGAGTTATCGCGGCCCGCAAATTCGGAGTCGGGGAAATCGTGGATGCGCGTCCCTTTGCCGTCGGTTCCATTGCCTATACCTATCGAAAATATCCCGGTATCGGAAACGTCCTCCCGGCCATGGGGTATGGCGAGAAGCAGATCGCCGATCTTGAAGCCACCATCCGCCGTGCCAAAGTAGATGCGGTTGTCGTGGCGACGCCGATTGATTTGACGCGGCTCATCAAGATTGCTCAACCCATGACTCGTGTCGGCTACGATTTGCAGGTGATCGGACAGCCGACTCTTGAGGATGCCTTGCGGCCGGTGCTCACCCCAAAGACGTCCCGTTCGAGGTAGGGCAGAATTTCCGGCACATAGGACTTGACAAGCCCGTTTTAGCTTCGTATAATTGGCGCTCGCGTCCGATGTAACCCCGCATCCTCCGTCCTGTCTTTTCGTATAATCTTGAATCGAAAAGATTGGTTTTCCGCAGAATCAAGGAAGGATGTGACAGAAAATTCTCCCCCGCTGAACCATTGAGAATGCCGTGGTGGCTGTAGCTCAGTTGGTTAGAGCATTGGATTGTGGATCCAAGGGTCGGGGGTTCAAGTCCCCTCAGCCACCCAACAACTCGTTTGACCGACCCCATCGTCTAACGGTTAGGACTCGAGATTTTCATTCTCGCAATCGGAGTTCGATTCTCCGTGGGGTCACCTAAACCCGGTACGGATTGGTATCGGGTTTTTCTTTTGGGACGAAAAAAAGCCTGCACAGGCAGGCCGGATAGTCATCATGACGGAAGTGCGCGTCGCTACGCTCGCGTCAGCGACGGCAGGGGCAGTGTGACCGGCTCGGATGCCGGCTCGATGGCGGTTTGCTGCTGGCGGGTCTGTTCCGCATAGCTCAAGCGGACGAGCATCCCCGCCAGCGGCCAGAACATCATACTGGCCGAGTCCATCTGCCACACCGAGCTGTAGAGGGTCCCCACGAAGTAAACCAGAGTGATTCCCTCCAGCATTCTTCCGAACACGTGAGTCTGCGGGTCATCCGCGGCGCGCAGGAATCTTGCCCGACGAAAGATCAGCCACAACAGACTGAATAAAAACACCAAACCCACGAAACCATACTCGACCAGCAGCCACGGCGCGGACATCGCCGAAATCGAAGTCAATCCCCAGCGTCCATAGTAGGCCGCCTTGCGCGAGTGGTGTTCCGCCACGGCCAGTCCGGTGATGGATCCCGGGCCTTCGCCGATCAGAATATTCTTCGCGCTCCGCGATGTCTGTTGAACTGCGGCAATGTATCGGTCCGTTCGACCGAATCGCCCGTACTTGGCCACCCGGATTTCATGCTCGAAAACGTCCGGGAGTTTCCCCAGAAATTCGAGCGGGGTCTTCTCCTTAGATTGTGAGCCGCCCGTGACCGCAATCAGATAGTCCGCCCCCACGAATAGGGAGATCGAGGTCATGGCGATCAGTACGGCTGTCAACGGCCGCCGGAAAAACTCCGTGCGAACCATGAATAAAATCAGGACGGGCAGAAACACGAAGAAGAACTTCCCAGATCCCAGAACGGGCGGGACGCTGATGATGGCAATCAGAATCAGGTAGCGGAGAGGAATCCGGCCGCGCTCGATCATCTGGGCGATAAAATAGGCCATGATGCTGAGCAGAAAGATGGCCAGCAAGCCGGTCTGTCCCCGGCCGAATGTGCCCGTAATCAGGTCGGGATCCTTCCAACGGAACATGCTGAATTGAATGATCGAAATCGGCATCTGCAGCAGGGCGATCCCGATCAGGAAGTAGATGTAGCGGCGAATCCAGGTCGGTGAAACATCCAGATAGGCGGCGGCGAGAAACAGAAACAGATAGCGAAAACCCATCCGCATCCCCGCCGCAAACGTCACCGGGGAGTTGCCGTTGATCAGGGTGGATAAAACGGCGAATGCCACCAACGACGCGATAAACCACTCCAGCTTGCGGACCCGGTCTTTCCGCCACGGAAGCAGCAGAAGCATACGGCCGACCACGATCGCGATCAGCACGTCGGTCAGCCAGGTCGCTTCCCGAGGCAGCACGTGGTAGTCGTAGAGCGTCCGCACCAGAAAAACCTGAATCGCCAGCACCACGACGGCCATCTTCGGGAAGATGATCAGCAGCGTACCCAGCGGAGCCGCCAACAACAGCAGCCAAATCGCGCGAATATCGCCTTCCACCGTC
>JAQTRJ010000089.1 GCA_028711875.1 bacterium
TTTTCAACTGAAATTTCCAAGTGGGCTCCTGTGTTACCGGGTGCGAAAGGGGGGAGTCGAACCCCCAAGCCCTTTTGGGGCACCAGATCCTAAGTCTGGCGCGTCTGCCAATTCCGCCACTTTCGCAGAACTTATTAATATAATGTGCCTTGGGGTGAATATCAACCTGCGGGGAGGGCTTCTCATATGGTATTGTATGTTCACTTGTTAGGTCCCCCCTTCTATTCCCCCACAAAACAGGGGAAGAATGAGAGCATGGAAGCCCGGCGGGGCCGGGCTTCAGGGAACACTCTATTCCGGCAGGGACGCAATCCCTGCTCGGCGAACCTCAAAGAACACGATGCATCGTGTCGCTACAATGGACAGCAAGCTGTGGTACTCCAAGACTGCACACGCGATTGCTCAGCCATGCTGTTTGATGGAAGCTATGACCTCTTTCATTTCGCGTTTGGAGCCGAGGAAGAGCGGAACGCGCTGGTGCAGCTCGGTGGGCTGCACGTCGAGCACGGGAATTTCACCGGTGGAGGCCATGCCGCCCGCCTGTTCGAAGATGAAAGCCATGGGCGAGGCTTCGTAGAGCAAGCGGAGTTTGCCTTTGGGCTTGCTCGGGTCTTTGTAGTCCATCGGATACATGAAAATTCCGCCGTAGAGCAGCGTGCGGTGCGCGTCAGCCACCAGCGAACCGATGTAGCGGCTGGAGAATGGACGATCGCGCTCTTTATCGGTGGACATGACGTCGTCCACATATTTGCGCACGCCCTCGCTCCAGTAGCGATAGTTGCCCATGTTGCAGGAGAAGATTTTTCCCTCGTCGGGAATGCGGATGTCGGGATGGGAGAGCAGGAATTCGCCCATCGAAGGCTCGAGCGTGAAGCCGTAGACTCCGCGGCCTGTGGTATAGACCATCATGGTCGAGGAGCCGTACATGACGTAGCCGGCCACGACCTGACGGCGGCCGGGTTGAAGCAGGTCTTCGGAGGTGCCGTCACGGCCGGGGGTGATTTTCCGGTGAACGGAGAAGATCGTTCCGACGTTGACGTTGGCGGCGATGTTGGACGAACCGTCGAGGGGATCAAACGCCAGCGTATATTTGCCGAGATCGAATTGCGCGGGGATGGGAATGATGTCATCCACCTCTTCCGACGTCATGCAACAGAGCACGCCCATATGGTCAAAGGCGGCGTAGAAGGTCTCTTGAGCGATGGCATCGAGTTTCTGGACGGTTTCGCCCTGCACGTTGACGTCGCCGGTGGTTCCGAGGATGTCAAGCAGGCCGGCGCGGCGCACTTCACGGCTGATGACCTTGGACGCGTAGGCGATCTGGTAGAGCAACCGCGTCAGCTGGCCAGTGGCTTCGGGATTCTGACGTTCGTGATGGAGAATGTGCCGCTCGATTGTGATGATGTCGGACATGCGGGCGGTGATGGACGCTGATTTTTTCATAACAGTTTCCTCAGTTCTTCATAATGCGTGATGACTTCGTCCGCCTCACGCAGGTATTTTGGGGGGAGTGTGGTGGTGATGGCAATGGTGCGCAGCCCGGCGGCTTGGGCGGACTGAATGCCGAGAGGCGCGTTTTCGAGCGCCGCACATTCGCTGGCCGCGAAACCGGAGCGCTCGATGGCAATGAGATAGGGATCGGGAGCGGGTTTGCCGCGTTCGTAGTCGTCGGCAGTGATGATGTGGCGAAAGAGAGCGCGTTCTTCGGGCAAGACCACTCCGTTCATGTTGACGCGGATGGAGCCGGTGACGATGCAACACATGACGCCGTCGCGATTCAATTCCTCGACAACGACGCGCGCTTCGGGAATCAAGCCTTTGGGCGCGAGCGGGCGATAGAGAGCGCGTTTGCGTTTGATGAGATCGCAGTATTGGTCGGCGCTGAGACTCATCCCGCGTTCGGCGGCGAGGCGGGTGATGGTGACTTCGGCTTTTTCGCCTTCGTGAAGCTGAATGTAGAGATCGTCGAGTTCGATACCGATGTCGGCAAGCACGGCGCGCCACGCCTGAGCGTGGGCGGGCATGGAGGCAATGAGGGTTCCATCGAGATCAAAGAGGACGGCTTTGGTGCGGATCATGAAACTCCCGGGGCCGAGTCGGAACGCCCGGCACGATTGAGACGGTAGAATTTCGCGATGACGCGATCCATCAGGCGGTCGGACAGGACGCGGCGCAGACAGGACGCAACGTGCGCGGGAATCGTGACGCAGTAACGGGGATGAGGATTTTTCGCTTCGACGGCGCGGAGAATCACGCGGGCGGCGCGCTCGGCGCTGACTTCGAATTTTCGCCGCGCGGAACGCTCGCCCCGCATCCGGGCCACCGTTTTTTCATACACAGGCACGAGCGGCAGAGGCAGGTCGGGAAGAAGCACGTTCTCGACGAAAGCGGTTTTCACCGGGCCGGGAAGAATGGAAATCGTGCGAATGCCGAAGCGCGCGAGTTCCAACCGCATCGTGTCGCTGAGAGCCTCGAGCGCGAATTTCGAGGCGGAATACCAGCCGTTGTAGGGCGCGGCGGTTTTGCCGAGAATGGAAGAGACGTTGACGATTCTCCCCCACCCCGCGCGGCGCATGTCGGGAACGACCATGCGCACGAGCCGCATCGCGCCGAAAACATTGGTTTCGAACTGCGCCTTCGCGTATTCATCGGAGACGGCTTCGAGCGGCCCGGCGACGCCGTAGCCCGCGTTGTTGACGAGAATATGAATTTCGCCGAAGGCTTCGCGGGCAGCCATCAGCGCCGCGACGCAAGAGGCTTCGTCGGTGACGTCGCAGGCGGCGGTGACAAGTTTCCAATTCTTCGCGCGCGCTTCCTCGATCAAATCCTGAAGCGATTCCGGTTTGCGCGCGGTGGCGACGACGGCGTAGCCACGCTCCGCAAGCCGTCGCGCAAGTTCCCTTCCAATTCCGCTCGAGCAGCCCGTGATGAAGACCGTTTTTTTTCGCGCGTCCACTATATCTCTTCCATGCGGGCGGTGAAGTGACGGAGCATGGGCGCTTCGTAGGTAAGGCGCAGACCGCGCATGGTTTTCCGGCTGCGGAAGATTTCCACAGTCGCTTCGGCCACGCAAATCATGTGCGATGACGTGTAGACGCGGCGCGGAATCGCGAGACGAACCAGATCGAGTTCCGGATATTTCGCTTCACCCGTTTTGGCGTCCTTTTCTGTGAACATGAGCGAACCAATTTCCACGGCGCGGATGCCCGCTTCGCGATAGAGAGCGACGGTGAGCGCGACGCCGGGGAACTGCGACTGCGGGATATGCGGGGCGAAGGCTTTGGCGTCAATAAACACCGCGTGACCGCCGATGGGCCGAACGACGGGAACGTTTTCCGCGATGAGCATGTCGCCGAGCGCGCGCACCTGACCGGTACGATAGTCGAGATAGTCCGGTTCCAGTCCTTCATAGAGACCGGCGGCAATCGCTTCCAGATCGCGACCGGCCAAGCCGCCGTAAGTGGGGAAGCCTTCGATGAGAATGAGTTTGTTCTTCAGCGTCTGCGCGAGCGTCTCATCGTTCATGGCGAGGAAGCCGCCGATGTTCACGAGCGCATCCTTCTTGGACGACATCCAGCAGCCGTCGCCATAGCTGAACAGCTCGCGGGCGATTTCGATGATCGGTTTGTTTTCGTAGCCCGCTTCGCGCTGGTGAATGAACCAGCAGTTTTCGGCGTAGCGCGCGCAGTCGAAGAAGAAGGGTACGCCGTATTTTTTACACACGCGCGAAGTTTCGCGGATATTTTCCATGGAGACCGGCTGACCGCCCGCCGAGTTGTTGGTGACGGTCATGGCGACGAGCGGAACGGAGGTCCGCTTCTTCGACAGCAGATCGTCGAGGGCGGGCACGTTCATATTGCCTTTGAACGGATGCTCGAGCGCGGGATGCAGCGCTTCCTCGACGGGCAGATCGAGCGCCAGCGCGCCGCTGGCGGAGACGTTGGCGTGGGTCGTGTCGAAGTGAGTGTTGTTGGGAATGATGACGCCCGGCTTGCCAAGCGTAGAGAACAGTAAATTCTCGGCGACTCGTCCCTGATGGGTGGGAATTACGTGGGCGAAACCGGTGATGTCGCGGACGGCAGCCTCGAAACGCTGAAAGCTGCGCGAGCCGGCATAGGCTTCGTCACCCTGCATGAGCGCGCCCCACTGACGGTCACTCATGGCCGCGGTGCCGCTGTCGGTGAGCAGGTCAATGAAGATTGCGTCGGACGGAATGTTGAAGACGTTGAAGCCCGCCTGCTTCAGGAATTGCTCACGCTCTTCGCGGGAGGTGCGGCGGATTCTTTCGACTGTTTTGATGCGAAACGGTTCGGGGGGAAAGTTCATGGTGTTCAGGGTCAAGGAAGAAAGGTTTGTTGTTAGAACGAAATCGTCATTGAAGAGCGCACTGCCGTGCGGCACTACCGAGCCGAGCGGCACTACCTACTTGGGTGATACTTATCTAATTCCCAGCGAAGCGGATTAGTTCGGATATAGTTGCAGGCACGGCTGAATTGGTCAGCATTACGGATGACATGTTCGAAGTAGTTTGGTTGCCAGAGGCGAGTGCCGGGTGCTTTCCGAAGCTCATTCACCAGCTTGGTTGTGTACGCCTTGAAACCTGCCACAAAAGAGCTTATGGAATGCGATTCTCTTTCCCGGCTACTGCGACGATATACATCCGGTAGTGCCGCACGGCAGTGCGCTTCATTGTTCTCGCGAAGCAGCACAATCCCGTGAAGATGGTTCGGCATAACAATAAAATCCCCAACATTGAGTTCCTTGCGGATTTCGGCAGAGTGTCGCCATTCCCTCTCGACGATCCGGCCATATTCGCTCAGATGGACACTTCCGTCGCCAACTTCTCCCAAGAAACACTCTTTATTGTGTATGCACAAGGTCAAGAAGTAGGTACCCGATGCGGCATAGTCATAATGAGGCAACCGGGTGGATTTCATTGATTGTTACCAGATCAACATGCGCACTGCCGTGCGGCACTACCGACTTACTAATCTCGCGCACTGCCATGCAGCACTACCGAGCCGTGCGGCACTACCTATTTGAGGAGGTCGCGGAGCGGTTCGAAGGTGATGAAGTCGGCATGGTGGACGATGACGGCGGCGGGCGAACGATACGCGCCGTCGCCCTCGTGCGCGTGCACGGCGATAATGTGCTGGACTTCGTCGGGCAGGCCGTGTTTGAGAGCCAGCGCCGCGCCGGAAAACGGATGACGCATGATGCGGCCGGTTTGACTCTTCACGAAACCCTTCTCGGTCTCGGCATACTCCATGAGCTTGCCGACGTCGTGGAGAATCGCGCCCGAGAGCAGAATATCGCGATCCAGTTGATAGTAGCGGTTGTAGAAACCGTCGAGAGTGTCGGCGATACGGATGGAAGTCTGCACGACGCTGCGCATGTGCGTGAGCAGTCCGACCGGGCAGTTCGGAATCAGGAGCGTGAAGGGGATGCGATCGAGATCATCGAGCGTCCACCCGCCACGGCTCATGGCTTCCTGAAAGGCGGCGCAGGTCTTGGCGCGGATATTGTTATCAGTGATGTGGGCGATTTCGGGGAAGACTTCGATTAATTTTTCGGTGAGCGGCATGGGTATCTCCAAGCGGTTTATTCGATATCTTCGGGCGAGGGCCACCAGGTATCTTCGGGAGTGCGGCGGCGATAGACAAACACGTCACCGATCTGTCCCTCGGGCAAGTAATTTTGTCTCAGGTAATCAGCGAGCATCGGATACGTGCGAAGGGAATATTTGACAAACGGAAAGGCGTAATCATATACTTTGACCAGATCGAAAATGTATTTCGGTTGACGACGCTCGAGGTCTTCGACGAACATCGCTTCCGCCTGCGGATGCCCGTAAGGACGCACCGCACGTTCCGACATCGGATCAAAGGAACCGGGAGAGTACCCGGTGATGTAATGACACAAATAATCGCGCACGCCGGGCAGGCGATTCGCGTGATAATAAATCTGCGGACAGTAGCCCCAAACGACGATGGTCTGATCGGGAGTGGTGTTCTCGCGCGCGAACTGCGCAACCTTAAATTCGAGCGATTCCCCACCAAGCCGGTAGATCGAGACTCCCCTCGGCATCGCACCTCGATCCCATGCGCGCCAGGCGGGAAAATGGAGCGCCGCCACCGCCACGCCCACCATCACCCCTCCCACCAAGAGCAGCCGATGGGAACGTTTCACGCGGTGCAATGCAAACCAAGCAGGAACTCCGAGCAGCGCGACGATGGGAAAGACTTGAATCCAATAATGACCGAAAAAGCGCGAGCCGGAACACAGAGCGAGAACGGAGGCGAGGGTCATCCACAAAAGAAACGATCTGACTCTTTCCCTGGGACCTCTCCAGAGGATGATTCCCCCCCAGACAGCCGCCGCCACCGGAATTGCCGCTTGAATCAGGAAGTCGTTGCCGTTATAATATAATGCAAGGAGGAAACCGAGGAAACCGGTGTCGCTGGAGTAGGCGAACGGATAGCGCAGCCACGAGTCCCACGCCCAACCGAACGCGCCGCGGCCTGCGTAAACCATGAGCACGGGAAGCCACGGCAAAAACACACCGATCAATGCGAAGACGACGCCGCGCAAACGCCGCTCGCTTTCGCTCAAGGCGAGATAGAACAGCGGCAGAAGAAACGCGCCCAGCGTCTGGCGGAAGAGCATGGCGATGCCCATGAGCGTTCCGGAAAGCAGCCATGCCCATGCGTTGCCGCGCGCCTTCCATGCGACGAGCAGCGCGGCGACCGCCCCGACGATAGCCGGCGATTCCACGTTCAGGGCCATGATCTCGTAGGGGAGATTGAAACTGTTCGAGACCATCCAAAAGAGGCCCGCCGCGGGAAGCGCCGCGGGGATTCCCCACATGGCCACGGCAAGTTCGACGAGCAGAATTCCCGCCGCGATCATGATGACGAGATGCGCGGCGTGGATCACCGTCAGCGAACGTCCGAAGATTTCAAAGAGCAGAAAATAAAGCAGTGCGACGCCGGGCGGCTTGGTGGAGCCGAGCAAATCCACGCCGGGAAGCCAGCCGCGACTCAGCGCGTCGGCGGCGACGGCGTATTCGGCTTCGTCAATGTTGTAAATGGTCTCGTCAACGAAACTCAGGCGGCAGAGCAGCATTCCGAGCAGGATCACCAGCCACGCCGCCGGGCGCTGGATGGCAGGCGAAATTTTCAACGGAGCAATCGAGAAAATTCGGCAACGGCGCGTTCCCAGCCGAGACGCAGCGCCCACGTCCAGAGGTCGGGCACGGGATAAATTTCCTCGACATGAGGAATCCTCCCGAGCGACGGCGGGAGATGGCGGCCGGTCGGCCCCCACAGTGCGACCCGCAGAATGAGTTTCGCGGCGGCAAGAGCAGAGGAAGTCAACCGCGCAAGTTCGGCCTCAGCCTGTGCGGAGGTGGCCGAGTCGAACAGTTTCTCCGTGGAAAAATACGCCCACTGCGCGCGCGCGCGGGAGAGTTCCTTGAGCGCGGCGGGTTCCGGTTCGATGGGCGCACCGACCTCCTGTCCTTCGACGGCCACCCGGCGCGCGGCTTCGGCGGCGGTAAACGGGTCGTGCAGGGAACGATGGCCTTCGGCGGTCAACACAATGCGATCGTGCGCGTCACCGAGAGCGGGCAGCCGATCGAGCAGATCCGTCTCGATTTTC
>JAQTRJ010000090.1 GCA_028711875.1 bacterium
CTTCATCGAGACGAAAAAAATGCTGCTCGGGAAGTAGCGACACGATTTATGGCGTCCTTAAGGGAACAAGGATGAGCTTTTCCCGTACGCTACGAATGGCCGTCTGTGCCGCGCTCCTGCTTGCGAGCGCGGCGACGGCGCGCACCATCGGTCAGGGCAACATCGTCTCGCAGGAAATCCCGCCGCCGCGTTTGGCAACGCTGCCGTCGTTTCACGTTCCGCGCGCGGGCAGCCGCGACGAATCGTGGGAATTTCTGCAAGTTCTCTATGACGTGGACACCACCGCCAGTGGCTGGACGTCGTTTCTGAATGCCGTGCCCGTGGCGTTCGAATTCACGCATCAGGGTCGCGGCTTCATCACCACGCTCCACACGGTCTTTCATTCCACCGACGGCGGCCGCGCGTGGCGCAATCTCGACGCCTTTCCGCCGCCCCCTCTGGATCGCACCTCGCCCTACCAGATATTTCGCTCGCCGGTTTACATCGGCGATGCCGCCACGCGGCCGGTGCTGCGCACCGCGCCCGCGCAGGACACGCTGTTTCTGGCGATCTATGACACCGACGAAAACGTCGGCCGACTGCGCGTCATCTATTATTTGGGATCGCTGGTGATCAGCCCGACTACGGTAGTTTCGGTGGACCGCTGGCTGACCGGCGCGCTCTTCACCGATTCCACGCACGCCTTCACCCTCGCGGGCCTGGAAGGACATATCTACTACAACGATTCCCTGCGCAGCTCGCCCGAGTGGGAAGACCTGAATCCCGATAAAGTTATTCTTCGGACGGGGCGCGGCGACAGCTTGGACTTCGACGACTGCTGGATCGGCGACATCGCGACCGCGCAGAATCTCGTCGTGGCCGTCGGATCGCATCTGTGGATCTCGCGCGATCGCGGCGAGTGGTGGCGCATTGTTCCCGCCTCCGATTCGCAATTCGACAATGCCGTCAGCTTCTGCGATTCCCTGCACGGCATCACCGGCGGCGGCAGGATTACGCCCGCGCTCCACGGCTGGGTGCACGTGACCGACGACGGCGCGCATACCTGGTCGGCGCGCACGCTGAATACATTGCTGCCGATCCGCGCCGTGCTGCGCGTCACGCCCGAAATCGCGTTCGCCGCGGGCGGACATTATGAGCTGGCCACCGGCGCTGTCTGGCGCAGCGCCAACGGCGGCCAGACGTGGGATATCGCCCTCTCGGTGGATGCCGAAATCACCGAGCTGGCCGCTAATCGCGTGAACTCCGCTTACGTGGACGTGTTCGCCGCCGGATATTTTCCCGATTTTCGCGGCGGCGTCTGGCGCACGCGGCTCTATCTGCCCGACACGACCGATGCCGTGGTCATCGCCGATCCCGACACGCTCGATTTTGGCATGGTGCCGCCCGCGCGAAACGATACGCTCGCGGCCGTGCTGCGCAACGTCGGTTCGCAGAGTGATACGATCGTTTCTGTCTCGGGCAGCGGGCCGTTTTCCGTGCTCTGGAACGACGCGGACTCGACGGCGATTGCGCCCGGCGAAGAACTCGCATTCTCCGTAATCTTCCGCAGCGACACGGCCGGGGAATTTTCGCGCCGCGTCACGGTGACCAGTCTGCGCAGCGGAACGCTCGATCTTCCCTGCTTCGCCTCGATCGGATTGGATGCGAGCGGGCGCGAGGACGCACCGCTTCCCGCTTCGCCGACGCTGACCGTGTGGCCGAATCCGTCCAACTCCGTTTTTCAGATTCGTTATGATTTGCCCGCGCCTGCCCGCGTCACGCTGTCTGTTTTCGACATCAATGGCCGCCTCGTGGAGTTGCTCGTGGGCGACGCGCGCGCGAGTGGACAACACATTCTTTCGTGGGATGCGAGCCGCTGCGCCACAGGCCTCTACTTCGTCCGCCTCGAAACCGACGGCCGCGCCATCCGCACACAGAAACTACTCTTGCTCCGCTGACACAGGATCGCCGCGCGGCGGTCGCTGACCCCGCCGGAAAACGACAAGAAAATGACTCTTCGCGGACAACTTCAGATCGAGAAATTCCACAGCCGCTGTCTCGAAGGCAACCGCCTCGGCGATGCGGCTGACCGCGACATCCCCGTCTATCTTCCGCCCGGCTACGTGGCCGCGCGCGAGTGGCCGCTGCTCGTGATCCTCGCAGGCTTCACGGGTTCGAGTCTTTCGCATCTGAACTGGATGCCGTGGGGCGAGACCATGCCCGAGCGGATCGAACGGCTGATTGGCGAGCGCAAAATTCCGCCGTGCGTGGCCGTGTTTCCCGATCCGTTCACGCGGCTCGGCGGCAGTCAGTATCTCAACAGCCGCGCCGTCGGCGACTATGAGGATCATCTGACCGGCGAGCTCTTGCCGTGGGTGCGCGAGAAATATAATGCCGGACGAAATGCGCCGCAGACCGTCGTCGCGGGGAAATCTTCCGGCGGCTACGGCGCGTTCGTGCTCGCCGCGCGTCATCCCGATCTGTTCGGCTGGATGATCGTCCACAGCGGCGATGCCTATTTCGATTATTGCTATCTCGTGGATTTTCCCGCCGCCGCCGGAGAAATTCGCAAGGCGGGCGGCGTGGCCGAGTTCATCAAGAAGATCGGCCAGCCGGGAATTTCGGGCAAGGCGCACTTTGCGGCGGTGAACACGATTGCGATGGCCGCCTGTTATTCTCCGAGCGAAGCGAGTCCGTGGGGGTTCGATCTACCGTTCGACTTTGAGACCGGCGAACTGAAAGCCGACGTCTGGGCGCGCTGGCTCGCTCACGATCCCGTCCGCATGACCCAGCGCGCGGAAATCGTTGAGAATCTGAAAAAGCTCAAGGGCATTTACATCGAGTGCGGCACGCGCGACGAGTTCAACTTGCAGTGGGGCGCGCGCATTCTCGTAAAAAAACTTCGCGCCGCCCGTATCACTGTCGAACACCGCGAGTTCGACGACGGCCACATGAACGTCCACTACCGCTACGACGAATCCTTATCGTGGCTCGGCGAACGCCTGTCGGTCTTGTAGGGGCGGATTAAGGTACTCCGCAACCCGCCCGGAGTTTCACACGGCAGTGTGTTGTGGTAGGGGGCCGATTCATCGCGCCCGTAGCCGCGCACGGCCGTGCGATTTTGGTCGCGGCGGCAGGCGTCTTCCGTTTTCGCCTGCCCCGCACGAAGGAACCATGAAAAAAATCCGCCCGCGCCCGCCGCATCGCCAAAACCGTCGAGATGATCGCCGCCGGCCACAAGGAAGCCTGGGCGATCCGGATGGGCGATGAAGCAAAAGGCAAGAAATGGATTACCTGTGTTGTCGAGGTAATACGTGTAGATAAGGAGGGTATTATGGATCCATTATTTCCTGATCTGACGCGAGAGTTACAAGACTTGGAACGAACAATTGCTATCTATCGTACTGTTTTCATCATTGTATCTACGATTTTTTGGTTCGCGAGCGCGGGTTTGGCAGCTTACGTTGCATCAGTTAAAGGTTGGCAAGGAAAGATATGGTTTCTTTTTGGTCTCTTGTTTGGATTTCTAACACTGGTAGCTGCTGCAGGTCTGCCGGTTCGGGAACGAGTCAAGGTTGAAAAGGAAGGCCCTGTTGGTCTGGGACGACCGCAGGCAGAAGAAGATACCAGCGAGCTCAACGAGCGCATCAAAAGACTAGAGGGACGTTTGTAGGAGGATAACTTGAGACTATGAAAAGCATCTTATGGCGCGTGCAGCTACAACGCAAATGAGCGTTCTTAGCGATACATTCATGCAGAGGAATGGATAAATGTCATTTTTGGAAGCCTCTCTTGAAACCGTCAGAGACATTCTGAAAAGTTGGATACTCTCGCTCGCAGCTGCAACTGCGCTATGGCTGGGGCTGACATACTTCAAAGTGCCAGAGAGTTCAAAGTGGTTTGTCGGCACACTTGCGCTTTTCTTTTCAATAGTATTTTCTCTTCAATTAGGGAAGTGGATGTATGACATCTTCAAGAGGCTTAGGCAGAGGAGCGCGACAATTGAATATCTAAGCGCGCTCTCTGATAAAGAAGTTGTTGTACTTGGAGGCTGCGTTCGGGATAATAGAAGGGATGCAGAAATTCACAAGTACGAGCCCGCTGCTGAGTCCCTTACCCATAAGGGACTGCTTGATCCCGCAACGAAACAACAGGAAGAGTCGTTGATGCACTCGTACGTGATCCCCATGTTTGTATGGAAAGAGCTACAACACAGAAAAGATGAGCTTCTCTCCAGATCCGAAGCGATAAACGCGAGACGAGCACAAGAAGATCAAGCACGCAAGGAAGAAAGACGAATCTCTGACCAGCAACGGGAGAATGATCGCTACCGGCGCCGTTGGTGACATGTGCCAAGCGGCAAGAAAATTACTAAAGATCCGTAAGGGTACACGATAGTGACACTCGAGCAATAGCGAATCGCGCCCCGATGAACCACCTTCATTTCTGGTGTTCGCTTAAGGCCGAAGTCAGCGCCCGCGAATTTTGCGACAGCGTGCGCGAGTTCCTCAGCGGGCAGTACGAGCGCGAACTCATCGAGGGCTTCAGCGTCGCGCGGCGGGATTTCACGATAGACCCGCCCGGCCTCGGCGAGTACCACATCACGGTGGATTTCCGCGATGCCGCGCAGGCCAGCCGCGCCCTCGATGGAGGCGCCAGCGGAAAGCTTGAGGGAATGGAAAATATTATGGCGGAGTTTGTGAAAGACGCGACGGTGGCCATGTACCGCGACTGGCCGCCGACCATAAAACCGGAACGATCCAAAAAAAAGGAGATCGAACCATGACTCGCATTCTTCTCGCCGCACTGTTGCTGTCCTTGCTCAGCCTGCCGCTGTTCGCGCAGGATCAGCCCGTTCAGCAAATCATCGTGACGCAGGAGCAACTGGATCAGGAAAAGCTCGACGGATTCGCTGCTCGCGACAAAGCGCTCGATGCCAAGTCCGACAGCCTGAACGCCGCCGAGCGCGACCTGAATCAGAAAATTGAGGAGCTCCAGCGGCAGATCAAGGAACATCAGCTTGACATCAGCCGGATCAAGACCGAGAAATCCAACACCAAGCTGAAAATCAAGGCGTTGAAGGCGGAACAAAAAGCCTACAAGGCGGAAATGAAAGCCCGCAAGAAAGCCGCGAAAGGAAGATAGCATTCAGGGATATGGAAGGAAAAATTACTCCCAAACCCGGTTGGCAGCCCGTTGAGGAGGTCAACTGGGACGCCTACATCGAGGCGATCTCCAAAGCCAAGAACAAGCAGCAGATTCTCGCGCACCTGCGCAATCTGATCGAGAAAAAAGGCTACGCCAACATGCTGCGCGCGGCCGAACTCGCCTTTAACCGTCTTGTCGAAGTTCTGCCCGGCGAGAAAGGCTCGATCGGCGTGCACGCCTACGTGGACGGCAAGGAAATCTATACGAATTTCCGTTTCGTCCCCGCCGGCGGCAAGCAGGGCAAAGACGAGTTCAATTACTAATCCCCACTTTCCCCCCACTTTGTGGGGGGAAAAGAGGGGGGTATTCTTTGTGACCGACCTCGGCCAAAATTTTCTTCGCGAAATCGCCCGCTTGCTCCGCGACGTTCACCTGCCGCGCATTCGCGAGGCGGTGGAACTGCTCTCGGATCAGGAACTCTGGGCGCGCGCGGGCGATGCAACGAACAGCGTCGGCAATCTGCTGCTGCATCTCGAAGGCAACGTCCGCCAGCATGTGATTTGCGGTGTGGGTGGGATTGCTGATTCGCGCAACCGTCCGCTCGAATTTGCCGCGCGCGGCGGCGTATCGAAAGAAATTTTGCTGAAAAAACTCGAGGAAACGGTTCGCGAAGCGGCGCAGATTCTCGAAGAGTTTGATCCGTCACTCTTGCTTGAGAAGCGCGTGATTCAAAACAACGACGTCGTGCTCATGGACGACATCTTGCACGTCCTCGAGCATTTCTCCTATCACGCGGGGCAGATTATCCTGGTCGCGAAAACTCTCAAGCAGCACGATTTCGGCTGGTACAAACACCTCGCCCCGTAGCGCCGCATGGACATGCGCAATTAAGAGCAATGAATCGTAGCGCCGCATGGATATGCGCAACAGAGGTCAGCAACCGTAGCGCCGCATGGATATGCGCTCTTATAAAACTGTTCGACTGCCCCATTTCGACTACAACGAAACCGGTGCGTATTTCCTGACTACGGTAACGGCCAATCGTGAATGCCTGTTTGGACGAATCGAAGACGGCGCGATGATTGCCAACGCCTTTGGACAAATCGTTATTGAGGAGTGGTTGAGATCGGCGACCATTCGCAGCGAAATTCGATTGGATATGTTTACGTTGATGCCCAATCATTTTCACGGAATTGTTTTTATTACGGATGATCTGAAGGCGCATATCCATGCGGCGCCACGGCAGGACTTCGGTGAAGCGCATATCCATGCGGCGCTACGCAGTTCGCGCAAACGAACGCCGCGCTCGATCAGCACGCTGATGGGAGGATTCAAGGGTGCCGTCACCGCACGCATCAACACTCTGCGCAACACTCCAGCCGCTCCCGTCTGGCAGCCGAAATTTCACGATCACGTGATTCGCGACGAGCACGACCTTAACGATATTCGCGAGTACATACAGAATAATCCGCTGAAATGGGACCTCGACCGCGAAAACCCTGATTTCAAACCGTAGCGCCGCACAGCCGTGCGCGATTTCCCGTAGCGCCGCATGGATATGCGCGTTCGATTCAACGACAAACCGACGATCGAAATAACCACCCATGTCCAAACACCCTGACGACTCCACTCTCGATCTTCCGCTGAACGGCAACGACAACGGCAACGGCGGCGTACGCGTCATGCCGGTCAACGTCGAAGACGAGATGAAAGAATCCTACATCAACTATTCCATGTCGGTCATCGTGTCGCGCGCGCTGCCCGACGTCCGCGACGGATTGAAGCCCGTCCATCGCCGCGTGCTCTACGGCATGATGGAGCTCGGCGTCGGCGCGGGCCGGCCGTTCAAGAAGTGCGCGCGCATCGTCGGCGACGTCATGGGAAAATATCATCCCCACGGCGATCAGGCGATCTACGACACGCTGGTGCGCATGGTGCAGGATTTCTCGCTGCGCTATCCGCTCGTCGAAGGCCAGGGTAACTTCGGCTCGGTGGACGGCGACGGCGCGGCGGCGATGCGCTACACTGAAGCGCGCATGAACCGCCTCTCCGAAGAGATGCTCGCCGACATTGATAAGGACACCGTGGATTTCGTTCCCAACTACGACGAAACCCTGAAAGTCCCCAATGTCCTGCCGTCGAAGCTGCCGAATCTTTTGGTGAACGGCTCGGACGGCATCGCCGTCGGCATGGCCACGCGCATTCCGCCGCACAACTTGCGCGAAGTGCTTGACGCGGCGATTGCCATGGTGGACAATCCGGCCGTCACCCTCGAAGAGCTGATGCGCCTCGTGATCGCGCCGGACTTTCCCACCGGCGGAATTATTTTCGGTCGGCAGGGCGTGTACGATGCCTATACCACCGGGCGCGGCCGCCTCGTCGTGCGTGCGAAAGCGAATATTGAAGAACCGGATCGCGCCGGCGCGCGCACTCGCATCGTGGTCACGGAAATTCCCTATCAGGTCAACAAGGCGCGCCTGAT
>JAQTRJ010000091.1 GCA_028711875.1 bacterium
CACGCGCCGCCCGTGTTCGACATGAACACGGCCATGAGCTGTCCGACCAGAATCGCTCCGGCGAGGAATCCGCCCAGCGCATACGGGCCGAGCCAGAAGCCGATCAGAATCGGGGCGAACACGGCGAGCAAACCGGGGCTGAGCAGCTCCTTCTGCGCGGCCGCGGTGGAGATGGCCACGCAGCGCGCGTAGTCCGGTTTTCCCTTCTCGCCGACGCCCTTGTATTCCCAGATTCCGGGAATGGTGCGGAACTGGCGGCGGACTTCTTCGACGAGCAGAATCGCCGCGCGCGAAACGGCGCGAATGGCAAAGGATGAGAACAGAAACGGCACCGCCCCGCCGATGAGCAGCCCGATAAACACGTCGGGTAGGTTCACCTGAATGTTCTTGACCAGAATTCCCGCGTCGCGCACGGCCACCGTATCAATGAACGAACGATAGAGCGACACGGCCGCGATGACCGCCGTCGCGATCGCGAAACCTTTCGTGAGGGCTTTCGTCGTGTTGCCCACCATGTCGAGCCGCGAGACGATGTGATGCGCGGCCTTGTTCTCGCTGCCGTCGGCGTTCTTGAGCGCTCCCGACATTTCAAAGATGCCGTTGGCGTTGTCGGAGATCGGCCCGTACGTGTCCATCGCCAGCACGTAGCCGGTGGTCGCCAGAAGCCCGAGACCGGTCAAGGCAATGGCATAGGCCGCGAACGCGGGATCGGGGAACAGAATGAACGCCCCGTAGATGGTGGCGGCAATGGCGACGATTCCCCACACCGAGGATTCGAGACCTTCCGAAAGTCCGGAGAGGATCAGTGTCGCCGGACCGGTTTTGGCGGATGCGGCGATTTCCGTGACCGGCTTCTTCTCGACCGCCGTGAAATATTCGGTAATCTTGCCGATGATCTGCGTCAGCACGATTCCGAAAAAGGTTGCCAGAAACGCCAGCCACCAGAAATTCGCGAGGATCCCGCGCGCGTGCGGATCCGCACCGGCCGGAATCGGAGGCAGATAGCCCGCGGCAAAAATCCAGTAGGCGACGAAGAAAAAGCCGACCGAAGCCACGGCCGCCGACGTGAAGAATCCGATATTGATCGGATGCATGGGATTCATCGCGGGATCTTCCTTTCCGCGGACGGCCAGAACGCCGACGATCGAGGCGACGACGCCCACCGCTCGGACGAGCAGCGCATAGATCACCAGCTTCAGCGTGAACACGCCCGTGAACGAATGCGTCTCCGCCATCGCGCCGAAACCGGCGTGCTGCAACGTGCTGCCGACCGCTGCGGCCAGAATAATCGCGGCCACCAGCGTCACCTCATAGGATTCGAAGACGTCCGCCGCCATTCCCGCGCAGTCGCCCACGTTGTCGCCCACGTTATCCGCGATGGTGGCCGCGTTGCGCGGATCGTCTTCGGGAATCCCCGCTTCCACTTTGCCGACCAAATCCGCGCCCACGTCGGCCGCCTTTGTAAAAATTCCACCGCCCACGCGCATGAATAGCGCGGCCAGACTGCCGCCGAAACCGAATCCCACCAGGACGAACATGGCGTTTTTCTGGAAGATCATAAAGGTGATCGTCGCGCCCAGCAGGCCCAAACCGACGGTGAACATGCCGCTCACCGCTCCGGCCTGAAACGCGATTTCCAACGCCTTCTTGAAACTGGATAGCGCGGCGTTGGCGACGCGCACGTTGCCGCGCACCGCCACCCCCATCCCCACGTATCCGGCCAGATAGGACGCCGTGACGCCGAGCAGAAAAGCCACCGAGACTCCCAGCCCGAGAATGGTTGAAATCCCCGGTTCCGATGCCTCCATGAACGAGTACTGGTTCTTGTAGAGAAAGAAGAGGCCGATTCCCAGTATCACCACGACCGGAGCCATGGTCTGGACTTGGCGCGCGAGATAGGCCAGCGCTCCTTCCTGCACAGCTCCCGCCACTCCCCGCATGCGCTCACTCCCGGGATCGCTGCGCATGGTTTTCTGCCACCAGTATGCGCCGAAGGCGAGCGCCACCAGCGCTCCGCCGAGGACGATAAATAGCGGAATCCAGGCGGCCTCTCCAAACGGAAGCTGAATCGCCTCGCCGCCGCCGTGCTCCGGGGTTGCGGCAGGCTGTGTGGGATGGACGACCGCCGAATTTATACCGGGATTTTGCGCGAACAAACGCGGTCCCGCAAAGACCAGCACGGCGAGCGCACAGACCAGCAGCACCAAGAATCCCGTGCGCGCGCGGCGGGTGGTTTTATTCTGGGAAAGGAGTCGGGTATTGAGCATCGCTCTCCTTGACTTGAAATCTTGCTTTTAAGAGGAGAAATCAGTTACTTGAATCGGCACTTTGCGCCTTCTCGATGCAGGATTTCACAGAATCCATCAATCCGCATCAGCAGAACCTTTCAATATAGTGATTCCTACCTCGAAGGTCAAGTGTGTTTGAATTTCGGACATCCCGGGATACTTCAGCCGAGGACGAAGAGATATTTTGGAAGTGACTGCCGAATGACACTTCACCGAAACACCGTCTTAGCTCTTGCGGCATTCCTCTGTTGTTATCTGTCCGCTTTCGCTCTTCCGCCGTCGGGTTTCGTCCCCAATCTCGGTCAGTGGGAGGGGGAGTTCGCGTATCGCGGTCAGGCGGGCGGAGGGAGTTTCTTCATCACCTCGTCGGGAGTGACGATGAAGTTTGTCGAGAAGGATGAAGGCGGAAGGATGAAGGATGATAGGCGACTTGACGAGATGGAAGGTCTGTCCCGCTCAGAGCCGATTCGCGGTCACGTCCTACGTCTGAACTTCATCGGGGCGAACACGTGGCCGGAGTTTTCCGGTGAAGAGCGTCTGCCGGGCTACTCGAACTATTTCCTGAGCGCGGATTCGACCCAATGGCGGAGCCGGGTGCCGCACTATGGGAAAGTGATCGCGAAAGAGGTCTGGCCGGGGATTGACGTCGAGTATCGCCTGCAGACTAAAGGGATCGAGACGGTGTTTCGCGTGCAGCCGGGAGCGGATGGGTCGCAGGTTGTTTTGGAATACGAAGGACTCGATGCGCCGTTGCGAGTGGATGCCAACGGCAATCTGATTCTGAGCACTTCGCTGGGCGAGATACAAGAACAGGCCCCCTTCGCCTTTCAGAACCACGGCCGAGTGCAGAAGGCGGTGCCGGTGCGGTTTCGGGTGTTGTCCGACACGCGATATGGATTCGTCTGTGAAGAGGTAGACCGAAGCCGCGAATTGGTGATAGATCCCTTGGTCTATGGGAGCTACTTAGGTGGGAGCGAAGGACCGGACGATGTCAATGACTTGGATATTGACAACGAGTACAATATCATCGCCGGCGGACATACCCAAGCCGATGATTTCCCGGTGACTCCCGGCGCCTATCAGGAGCAATACTATACCGCGTGCGGATTCGTCAGCAAACTCAGCGCGGACGGTGACTCCCTAATTTTCTCCACATTCCTCGGACCGATTCTTTCTACAGTCCGACGAGTTGCCGCCCGGGGCAGTGTCATCTATGTTGGCGCAAATGGGGAAAGAACGGGATGGCCGCTTACAGAAGATGCCTTCGACACCGTGTTTGCCGGGCCGACAGAGGGCTGGATCGGCCGACTCAGTAGTGATGGGACAATACTGGAATTCGGATCCTATCTAGGTGGTGAGCAATCCGACGGTGTGATTGACCTCGATATGGATAGTCTGGGGTACATCTACTTGTGTGGTGAGACCCTCTCGGAGGATTTCCCGATTACGCCGGATGCTCTGTTCCCAGAGCCAATTGCCATAGCGTATGGTTTCCTCACGGTTATTGGTCCTGCCATGTCTGATCTGATTTATTCAACATATATCCCGGGTGATCAGATGACACAAGCCCTCGATATTCGGCTTCTTTCACCGGGCCGATTGTGGATTTCTGGGTATACCCGCGCAACCGATTTTCCGGTCACACCCGATGCCTTTCAGGGAGATATTGGAACCGACACGGCTCGATGGGGTGACGGCTTCTTCATGCGCTGGGACCTGAACGAGAACGAACTGGAATACAGCTCCTATCTGGGCGGCTGCCATGACGATCGGAGTTGGGGGATAGATGCGACCGATTCACAGCAGATCACGCTGGTTGGTGAGACGCGTTCATCGGATTTTCCTGTCACCGCGGGAGCCTTTGATACGGTAGGGCCGGACAATCCTGTACGGAAGGCCGGATTTGTCACCATCGTCAACCTCCCGAATACAATCGCTGCATCAACATTCTTGAAGGGCAATGGTGGGAGTGATGAAGTTCTTGGAGTCATGAACGACGAGCGGAGTGTCACCGTAGCGGGAGAAACCTATAGCCACGATTTTCCGGTGACGCCCAGCGCCTACGACACACTGATCAACAACGACGGATTGCCCACCAGCTATTCAGACATGTTCGTGGCGAGGCTGAGCCGGGATTTGCGGACGCTTCAATACAGCACGTTTTTAGGGGGCTGGCATGTCGAGTATGGCTATGCCGTGAACTTCACAAATCCCGACACGGTGTGGTTGGGCGGGCATACCGGTTCGGGGGATTTCCCACGAACGCCCAATGCGATTCAGGATCAGTATGGGGGTTACGGGGATGGTTTCATCGCCTGTTTTGCGATACCGCCGCTGGACACGACGTTCATCACCCCGACGCCTTTCGTGCCGAACGAGTTCTCGTTTTCCGTCTATCCCAATCCCTTCAATCCGACGGCGACGATCTCGTTCGCTCTGCCGCGAGCGATGGAAATCAAACTTTCCGTGTATGACGTGCTCGGCCGACGGGCGGCGGTGCTCGCCGATGGCGTGGCCGAAGCGGGCGCGCATTCGATCCAATGGCGGGCGGACGATTTTGCCTCGGGCGTGTATTTTATTTCGCTCCGCGCGGAAGGGAAGACGCGGATGCAGAAACTCATTCTGTTGAAGTGAGGAAGCACGGGTGACGGAACCGCCATCTATCATCATCGAACTCGCCAACGTCGTCTCGGGCTACGGCGCGCGTGCCGTCCTGACCGGTGTCAGTTTCTCCGTGCGGAAAGGAGAGCTGGTCGTGGTGGAAGGCGCGACCGGCGCGGGCAAAACAACGCTGATTCGCCTGCTCTTGGGCGCGCAGCCGTGCCGGGCGGGAATGGTCCGCGTGCTTGGCGGCGACGTCGCCCGCCACACGCCCGAAGCGCTGACGAGCATGCGCCGGCAGATCGGAGTGGTCTTTCAGTCGCCGCAGTTTCTCGCGCAGGAAACCGTGATGACCAACGCGGGTCTGCCGCTCCAGATCGCGGGAGTGAGCGCCGAGGTCTGCCGCGCCCGCGCCACGCGCGCGCTGATGGACGCGGGTCTCACCGGCTCGGCGCGCAAGCATCCGCCCCAGCTTTCCGGCGGCGAACAGGCGCGGCTCCAGATCGCCCGCGCGCTCATTCATCAGCCGCAGCTCGTGCTGGCCGACGAGCCGTTTGCTCATCTCGATCCCGATTCCACCGCCGCCGCCGAAGAGCTTCTGGCCACGGCCCATGCGCGGGGCGCGGCGATTCTGATTACCACCCACGGCCCGACGCGCTTTTTAGAGCGCGCGGCGCGTTATCGCCTGGACAACGGTCGGTTGATTGGTCTGACTTAGACTTCATTCGATTCCCGCCGAGCCGGGTTCAGCGCAGACTATGTCCCGGAGAGAATTCTTCGCCGCGCATCACCCGGCCGGAATCACCATGCAGAAGACACATTCCCCTGCGAAAAGATGCTGAGTATTCCTCTGGCCATCCGACTGGGTTTCGGTCTTTTACGTTCGCGCCCCACGCTGACGATTCTGGCGGTGGGTCTGACGGCGCTGGCCGCGGCGGTGCTCGGCGGTCTGTTCGGCACGGTCTATCTGCTGCGCAGTCTGCAGGCGGAGTTCATGACCGCGCTGACCGTGGAGATCGAACTCGCGCACGACACGGACGCCGCGCGGGCGCGCGTGATGAGCGAAGCGGAAAACTGGCCGGGTGCGGAATTCGTGCAATACGTGTCGGCGGACAACGTGCTGCGCGAGGTCGAAGCCGAGACCGGCGAGAACCTCGCCCCGCTGTTCGGCGGCAATCCGTTTCCCGCGTTCGTGCGCGTGCGGTTCGGTCATGCAGAACTCGCCACGCTGGACAGTCTGGCACGGGCGGCGGAGGCGCTGCCCGAAGTGCTGCGCGTGGTCTATCCGCGAACGCTGTGGACGGATCTCGAGCGGCTGGCCCTGCGCGTGCGCGGAAGCTTCGGCTGGATCGGCGGCCTGATCGCGCTGCTTGCGCTTGGGCTGATCGGCTTCAGTTTGCGCGCGCAGGTGCGGAATCTGCGCGCGACGTGGGAATTTCTGGCGTTGCTCGGGCTGTCGCAGCGGATCCTCGGAGTCACGCTGCTTGTGCAGCGGCTCACGGTCGGCGCGCTGGGCGGATTGCTCGCCTGCGGCGCGCTGGCGCTCCTCGCGGCGGCCTATTCGTTGTTTCTGTTGCGTCCCATTTCGTTTCCATTCTGGTTCCATATCACGGTCTGGCTGACCGCGCTGGCGCTGGCGGCTGTAGCCGGGATGCTGACGACGCGCCGCATTCCCGCCAAGTAGACCGACCCATGGAAAACGAGGATTTCCCTCGGCTGTCATTCCGGACATCCGCCCCCGCAACTCTCCTCTTTTCGCCTAAGTTCACGTTCCGGTGGGGCGTCCGGAATCTCGTCGGCGAATAAATCCATCACTTTCGGTGAGTCGCTCCCCATGCGGAACTTCGCGGCTCGGCGGACGTATTACTATCCGAAGGGTCGCTGTCTGTAAATTAAGAAGTTAAGTCGTCCAACTGAAATTCGGGATGAAATGGCGCAAAGGCGCAGTTCGGAAGACTTGATTTTTCAAAAGATTGAAACGGACAGGAGGAGCTTGACAATCGGCCCTAATGTCCGTATTTTTATAGGTTATTGCTCTGAAGTTGCGGGCCGTAGCGGAAATCCCTGATTTACAGGACAGATCAAGGCACACGCGATTGTGAGACAGCTTCCGGCACTATCGGATCGCGAGCGGGAGATTCTAAGCGCGGTGGTGCGTCAGTTCGTACTGACCGCCAATCCGGTCGGCTCGCGGCAGCTGCTGCGGCGGCAGGGTTTCCATCTCTCGGCGGCTACGATTCGCAACGTGATGGCCGATCTCGAAGAGATGGGTTTGCTTTGTCATCCGCATAAATCGGCGGGGCGCGTGCCGTCCGATCTCGGCTATCGGATGTATGTGGACGATCTGATGGAGTCGCGCGATCTCTCGCCGGCCGAGCGCGAAGCCATCGAACGCGAATACGACGGCGTGGCGCGCGAGCTGGATGACGTGATGGCGGTGACGGCGCGCGTGCTCTCGACCGCGTCCAAACTACTCGCCGTGGTGCTCGTGCCCAATTTGGACGAAGCCGTTCTGCGGCGGATTGATCTCGTGCGCGTCGCCGAGAATCGCGTGCTCGTGGTGATTTCCCTCGACGCCGGGCCGGTGAAGACGATCATGGCCGAACTGCGGCAGGCGATCGCCGCCGAACAAT
>JAQTRJ010000092.1 GCA_028711875.1 bacterium
CGAGAATCTTTCCGAGTTTTCGCCTTGCGCGATCCACGCTTCCGCCGAAAATCCGGCTGTCGGGTCGCGCGAAGTAAATCAGCTCGAACACGCACATGTGGAGCGATGACGGCGCAAACGACGTCGAGTGAAGTCCTGCCGCTGTCACGGTGACGATCTCGCCCGGCAGAACGTCGCGCACGTAGGTCGCTTCGGCCAAATCGAGCGCACAGGTCTCGGAAGCCGCCACGATCGCATCGCCCTTCCCACCCAAGCACAAGGGCCGGAAGCCGTGCGGATCGCGAGCAATCACCATCTCGTCTTTGCTCAGAAACAGCAGCGAGTACGCACCCTGCACCTGCCCCAGCGCCTCGGCTACGCGAGCTGTGAGCGAATTTTCCTTCGAGCGCGAGATCAGATGGACGAACAGTTCGCTGTCGGAATCGGTCTGGAAGATTGCGCCGTCGCTCTCGAGCCGGGCACGCAGCGAACGGGCGTTGACCAAATTGCCGTTGTGCGCGACCGCCAGCGGGCCGTCTTTGGTGCGAACCACGAGCGGCTGCACGTTCCCCGCCACCGATCCTCCGGTCGTGGAATAGCGGACGTGGCCGATGGCGCAGTTGCCGCCGAGGTGCTGGAACTTCTGCTGGTCGTTGAACACGTCCGCCACCAAACCCATCCCTCGCACCACGTGGAGCGAAGAACCATCGGAAGAGACGATCCCGGCCGATTCCTGCCCGCGATGCTGGAGCGCGAAGAGTCCGAGGTACGTCAGTTCGGCGGCGTGAGGGTGCCCGAAGACACCCATGATCCCGCAATGATCGTGCGGCCGGTCGGCGTGGCGGATGAGCGAGTCCTCCTTTTTCAGAACAAGGTAATATATCCTCGCCTCCAGACATTGTCAACGTTTCTATTTGGAGATTTCTTGGCAAGGGCTTGAAATTCCAGAGGACAATTGGTATCTTTCGGTTTGGTGTTTGATCGTCTTGCAGCCTCGGCATCTGATCAAACAGCACACCCTCGACGGTCATCCCAACACAATGATTGATAATATCTTGCGGGCTGCCGGTACGATCCGTTCCGATCCATACCGGTCGAAATACAACGTAATTTCCGCAAGATTCTCTCGCACTTCACTCGATTTCTCAACGACTCGACCTGGAGGTAGGCAGATTTGAAGGTTCTCATTACGGGCGGCGCCGGTTTCCTCGGCCTGCACACCGCACTTTGGTTCCATCAAAAGGGATGGAGCCTCGTTCTTACCGATATCGCGCCGTTCGAAGATGCGGAATACCCGGCGGGCACGGTGTTCATTCAACACGACGTGCGCGACCGCACAGGCATGACCCGCATTCTGAAGGAACATAAACCCGATGTGATCGTCCACGGCGCGGCCGCGTTGCCGCTGTGGAAACCGGCTGACATATTCGCCATCAACGTGGCGGGAACGCAAAACGTCCTCGATGCCGCGCTCGAAACGGGCGTGAACCGCATGGTGTTCGTCTCTTCTACGGCAGTTTACGGCATTCCCGATCATCATCCGCTCCACGAAACCGACCGCATGGAGGGAGTCGGGCCGTATGGCGAGAGCAAGATTCAGGCGGAACAGATCTGCCAGCGCTATCGCAGCGCGACGTTCTGCGTTCCAGTGATCCGTCCCAAGACCTTCATCGGCACGCACCGCCTCGGCGTCTTCCAGATTCTCTATGACTGGGTGGAGAGCGGCAAACGCATTCCGATGATCGGCAACGGCGGGAACCGCTACCAACTGCTCGAAGTGGACGATCTGGCTGACGCGATTTTTCTCGCGGCGACCGCCGACGCAAAAATCGCCAATGATACCTTCAACGTCGGCGCGGCAAATTTCATGACCGTGCACGAAGACATGAAAGCGATGTGTGACTATGCCGGAAACGGCGCGCGGCCGTGGGGCACTCCCGCCGGGCCGGTAAAGCTCGCGTTGAAACTTTTCGAGGCGATGGGACTCTCGCCGCTCTACAAGTGGGTCTATGGCACGGCCGATCAGGACAGCTTCGTCTCCATCGAAAAAGCACAGAAGGTACTCGGCTGGAAACCGAAATATTCCAACGCCGACGCGCTGATCCGCAGCTATCAGTGGTATCTCGACCACAAGCACGAGATCGCACAAGGCACCGGCATCACTCACCGCATCGCCTGGAATCAGGGAATCCTCAAATTCTTCAAGAAGTTCATGTAGGCAAAGGCGGCGCGAGTTCTGGTTCGTTCATTCCCGCAGAATACGAGGAAAGCGGAAGCATGGAGAATACGCTCTATTACGGCGACAATCTCGATATCCTCCGCCACCATCTGAAGGATGAGACGGTAAACCTGATCTATCTCGATCCGCCCTTTAAGAGCAACCAGGACTACAATGTTCTCTTCAAAGAGCCAACTGGCGAGCGCGCGGCAGCCCAGATATTGGCGTTTGAGGATACCTGGCATTGGGATCGGGAAGTCGCACCCAGAGCTTTTGAAGAGATCGTGGAGCGCGGTGGCAAGGTGGCTGATCTCATCCAGGCACTCTACGGTTTTCTCGGTGGCAATGACATGATGGCTTATCTGGTCATGATGGCTCCCCGTCTGGTGGAGATGCGACGGGTTCTGAAGCCGACCGGTTCCATCTATCTTCACTGTGACCCCACCGCCAGTCATTACCTCAAACTGCTGATGGACGCCGTGTTTGGGCCGGTAAACTACCGGAACGAAATCACGTGGAAGCGAACTAGCGCGCACAACGATCCGAAGCGATACGGCTCGAACGTGGATATTCTGCTTTTCTATACGAAGAGTGAGAAATGGACGTGGAACCAATTGTACACGTCCCACGATTTCGAGTACCTTTCGCGTTTTCGTCACAAGGATCCCGGCGGCCGGCTATGGAGTGATTTTGATCTGTCGGCGAAAGGCCTCACAGGGGGAGGATACGAATACACATATAAGGGAGTGAAATCGCTGTGGCGATGCCCAGTCTCGACAATGAAGAAGTATGACAAGGAAGGCAAGCTGCATTTCACGAAGGCCGGCGGTATTCGACTCAAACGATATCTCGACGAAACACCCGGGGTGGTTCTGCAGTGCCTTTGGGACGACATCCCACCGATCAACTCCCA
Source organism: bacterium (assembly GCA_028711875.1). GTDB lineage: Bacteria > Electryoneota > RPQS01 > RPQS01 > RPQS01 > JAHJDG01. Next base: position 3,111 of record JAQTRJ010000092.1, read on the forward strand.
AGCCGCCGAACGCCTCGGTTATCCCACTCAGAAACCAGAAGCCCTTCTGGAGCGAATTATCAGCGCGAGTTCGAACGAAAACGACGTGATTCTGGATCCGTTCTGCGGCTGTGGAACGGCATTGGCGGCAGCGCAGAAGCTGAATCGAAAGTGGATCGGAATTGACATCACACATTTGGCAATGAATTTAATCGAGCGCCGAATGCGAGACGCCTTTAGCCTCGAGCCGCGAAACGACTATCAAGAAATCGGTATTCCCAAAACGATTGACGAAGCGCGGGCGCTGGCGGCGCGCGACAAGTTCGAATTCCAGAAATGGGCGCTCGTCTATCTGGTTGACGCGCAGCCCACGGGCTCCGAGTGGAAGAAAGGCGCGGATCGCGGAATTGATGGACGCAAGAACTTCATTGAAGGACAAGACCGACACTTTGAAACCGTCATTTTCTCGGTAAAAGGCGGCGGCACCAGCGTGAAAGACATTCGCGACTTGCGCGGCACCATTGAACGTGAAAAGGCGGCTGTTGGCATCCTCATAACACTCGAGAAACCGACCAAACCGATGCGAAAGGAAGCGGCTGAATCGGGTTTCTATCGCTCCGACTGGCAGGATACGAAGCACCCGCGAATTCAAATTCTGACAATCGAGGAACTTCTACAAGGGCAGAAACCTGACTTGCCAGTTACGGCGTTTCAGCGCGCCCATGACCGAACGTTCGCAAAGGCTCCGAAGGTCCGGAAGAACAAAAAACAGAGCGAGCGTCTCGATTTGGACTGATTCCACAACTCTCGACCCGAACAAATGCTGGAGCTGTTCTCTAACGCAGTAGTTGCCGTGTTCCGTCTTCTGTCAATAATCCTGATTCTCATTGCCAGCGTGCAAACGACCTTCGCCACTCCCTACTGGCCGCCCGAACGCGTCGCCGAGGAGTACGCTCGCAGCGGAGCGGAGTTCGAGCCGCGTTTCGTCGTCCCGACGGAGCGCGACCGCGCGTCGCTCGATGAGATCGCCTATTTCGCCCACTACCGGATGCTCTGCGATTTTCTGGTGTCGCTGCAATACCTGGAGACGGGAGCGAACCGCGGCGGAATGCGCGAAGGCGAGAGCGGCGGCGATTACACGATCATCGAAACCGACAACACGCAGGAAGCGATTCGCGTGTGGTCGCAGTACGCGGTGTGGACGGGCGATACCGCGACCTATGGATGGAATATCCGGCTGGCGCAAGGCTACTGCCAGCGTTTTCCGGCGTGGCGCGAAGGCGGCGGCTACTATGCGATTCACAATTGCGGCTGGGGATTCGAAGCGGAACGGATCTATCGCCAAGCCTACGGCGACACGTCGTGGACGTGGTACGCCGACAGTTGCGCGCTGTGGGTGATCGCCCATCCGCTCGACTACGATCCGAACAGCACCGGGCTCGGGCAGCTCAATCCGTGCGCGCAGGGTCTGGGCATCGGCGGAATGTATCCGCATACTCTCTACCGCAATCGCGAAGACTGGCGGCAGTTTACGCTGAACGAAGCGCGCCGGCTGCGCACGTGGTTCGAGTCGAATCCGCAGCGGCTCCATCAGAACGAAGTGTGGGCGCTCTGCGGCGGCACCGCGCTGTGGGGAATCTGCGAGAGTCTGTTCCGCGCTTATCCCGACAGCGGCCAGACGTGGCTCGCCGAGTATGGGCCGCTACTCGACGTCTGGCAACCTACCGGATCGTGGAATCACGCCTTCAACACGTGGTACTGCAACGCGCAGCACGTGTGCTATCAGATCACGCAGGATTCGCTCTACTGGAACAACGCGGTGTTCATCACCGATTCGCTGATCGGACTGGACACCGACCGCGACGGCGGCATTCCTCCGGGACGGACGTATCCCGTCACCAACGATCATTCGTGGGTGAGCGCGTACATGGGCTGGATGGGGATGGAGCGGATCATTGATTCCATGCCGGTCGTGGACGCGATGGCGGTTGGATTCGTTTCCCCGGATTCTTCCCTTCTCTATCCGGCGGGCGACACGCTGCGCGTGGCGGCGAAAGTTGTGAACGCGAGCCAGATGCCGCTGACCATTCGCGTGCGAGTCAGCGGACAGGCTTTCCTGGACTCCGCGGATGTGTCTCTCGAAGCCGGGGGGGATTCCACGCTGGCGTTTGTTCGGCCGTGGATTTTACCGGATGACGACACGCTGCCGCTTCTTTCCCCGCTTCAGTTGGCGGTATCGGCGGCGGGGGATGAAAATCCAAACAACGACACGATCACCGCGTTTTTCGACGTTCGCCGCGGAGTGAACGTGGAAGGAGCGATTACCGCAGAGGGAACATCCACGCCGTTTCCGGTGCGCGTGGAATTCGTTCACGAAGGTTATCCCGATTCCCTGTGGACGTTCGTCGAGCAATCCACCGAGAGTCTCTATACGAACGGCGCACGGAAGCTGATGGCGGGAGTGAACACGGTTCGCGTCATCGCTCCCACGCCGCTCATGATCGCCGAGCAAACCGTCGAACTCACGCCGGGCGACGTGCCGCAGCGAATAGATTTCGTGATTCCGTTCGCCGACGTGGTGCTGGTGGACGATGACCATGGCGACGAGTTCGAATCCTACTATCGGTCATCGCTGGACAGTTTTCCGCTTGCCGTGCGCTGGTGGGACTGCGCGGCATGGGGAGCGCCCGACCTGACGGACGTTCCGACCGTCATCTGGTTCACCGGCAACGATTCGACCACCTCACTCGAGGCGAGCGAGCAATTCGCTTTACGCAGCCATCTTGAAAACGGTGGAAAACTGATCCTCAGCGGTCAGGATATCGCCGACGATCTCGGAGCGGATTCCCCGTTCATGTCGGAGATTCTGCACTGCGCGCTGCGGTCGGACAACACCGGACTGCGGCATATCTACGGCATGGACAACGATCCGATCACGGATGGACTTGGTCTTTATCTGATCGGCTCGCAGGGCGCGCAGAATCAGACCAGTCCCGCGTCGGTGAACGTATTGGCGGGCGGACAGGCGATTCTCAATTACTCCGGCCAACCCGACGAGATCTGCGGAGTAGCGGGTGCGTACGAAAGCGGGCAGGTCGTGTTCCTGAGTTTCGGTCTCGAAGCGGTGTCGGGCATTTCCAATTCAACGACGCGCCGCGCGTTTTTCGAGAGATGTTTTCGCTGGTTCGGAGACTCGCTGACGACGGACGCACCCGACGCGGCGATTCCGTTGACGTTCACGCTCGAGCAGAATTATCCCAATCCGTTCAATCCCGTCACGCTCATCTCGTTCGCCGCGCCGCGCGGTGTTTTTCCGGTGAGCTTGACGGTCTACAATATCCTCGGACAACGAGTGCGCACGCTCTATCGGGGAAGCGGAAATGGAATGAGGATGAGCGTGATATTCGACGGCGCTGATGACGCGGGATCGCCGCTCGCCAGCGGAGTCTACGTGTACGAACTGCGCGCGGGACAGTCCTCTACAGCCCGCCGGCTTCACCTGATGCGGTAGGCGCGCGTGCTGAAGCTGTTCCGTTTCCGTCGCCGCAACGCGGGTCAGGTGTTCGCGTGGGCAACCTACGACTTCGCCAATTCCGCGTTCGCGACGACCATTCTCGCCGTCGTGTTCAACGCCTATTACGCGGGCCCGGTGGCCGGCGGCAGTGCGGGGACGTTGATCGGGGGACTGCGCATTCCCGGCGCGACGATGTTCACGCTGTTCGTGGCGGCGAGCATGATTCTCATCGCGCTGACGACCCCGTTTCTGGCGGCGCTAAGCGATTTGTCCGGGCTGAAGAAAAAAATGCTCGCGCTCCATCTGGGAATCGGCGTGGGCGCGACGGCCTTGCTGTACACGGTGGACAAGGGCGAGTGGCTGTGGGGCGGCGTGCTGTTCGTGTTCGGTCAGCTCGGCTTCGCGGGCGGCAACGTCTTCTACAACGCGATGCTCTACGACGTGGCTGATCCCGAAGACTACGGGAAAGTATCCGGCGTGGGCTGGGCGTGGGGCTATATCGGCGGCGGGCTACTGCTCGGGCTGAATCTGATCATGCTGCGCTATCCGCACTGGCTCGGATTACCGCCCGACACGTTCAATGTCCACCACTGCTTTCTGTCGGTGGCGATCTGGTGGCTGCTGTTTTCGATTCCGATTTTCCGCTCGGTGCGCGTGCCCGGCGGTCGGGGCGCGGGCGGAATTCGCGAACGTATCGGAGACGCCGCAACATCCCTGAAGACGATCTTCGGCCGGCTTCGCGAGCTTCCGAATCTGACCCGCTATTTCATCGCCTATCTGCTCTACAACGACGGAGTCGAAACCGTCATCGTCATGGCGGCGATTTTCGGGTGTCAAGAGCTGGCCATGAGCAGCAGCGATCTGATCGTGTTCTTTCTGGTGATTCAGTTCGTGGGATGCTTCGGCTCG
>JAQTRJ010000093.1 GCA_028711875.1 bacterium
CGGGTGTGGGACTCTCCGAGTCGGGACGGCAGGCGCTGCTCAGCACGATCTCGACTTCGTCCGTGGCGACCACCGTCGAGCGCGCCGCCGAGGCCAAGAGCGTTGTGCAGACGCTGCTCGACATCATTCCCAAGAATCCGCTGGCCGACGCGGTCGGAGCGTTCGACGATTCCTATCGCGGCGGCGGAATTCTCGCGCTGATGTTTTTCTCACTCTGCGTCGGACTTGCACTGAGCCTCGCGCGCAGCGAACGGACTGTGGTTTTCGAGCACTGGCTGCAAGGATTGTACGACGTGGTCATGAAGATCATTTCGCTGGCCATGAAGCTCGCGCCCTACGGCGTGGCCGCGTTGCTGTTCACCGTCACCGCGCGATTGGGAGCGGACGTCGTCTGGCTGCTCGGCAAGTTCGTGCTGGTGGTCATGAGCGGACTCCTGATTCACCTGCTCGTTGTGTATTCGCTCGTCTTGAAGTACGCCGTGCGCGTCAGTCCGTGGAAATTCCTCGGACGAATCGAAGAAGTCATCATCACCGCCTTTTCCACCAGTTCGAGCAACGTGACGCTGCCGACGTCGCTGCGCGTGACCGAGGAGAAGCTCGGCGTGCCGGGGAAGATCAGCCGCTTTGTGCTCACGCTCGGCTCCACCGCCAACCAGAACGGCACCGCACTCTATGAGGGAGTCACGGTGCTCTTTCTCGCGCAGTTTTTCGGCGTGGAACTCACGGTCGCGCAGCAGGCGACGGTGGTCTTGGCGGCGGTCTTGGCGGGAATCGGCACGGCCGGAGTGCCCGGCGGTTCGCTGCCGGTGATCGTACTCCTTTTGCAATCGGTGGGAATTCCCGGCGAGGCGATTGGCGTGATTTTCGGCGTGGATCGGATTCTCGATATGTCGCGCACCGTGCTCAACGTGACCGGCGACATCACGGCGGCGATGTGGGTCGCGAAATCCGAGGGCGCGGATTTGAAATTGGACAGATGAGAATTTCTTCTTGGGAGCAGCCTTCTCTCTCCAAAAACTGTACAGGCGGCCTTGTATGGCCGCCCGGTTTTTTTCAGTGCACGTGTCCCGCTTGCCTCTAGATTATTGGGATGATATAATACTCAAGAATTCGGAACTCCTCTCTGGCATCATTTCGAATTCGTCTTTACGGCTCTTCGGATGCACCATTTCGTTTTCTCAATAACTCTCATCCATCACAGTGGATTCTTATAAACATGCACTTGAGGTCTTCCGCATGTTGGGAGAATAGTAGATATGCCAAGTCGTTAGTGATATCGCAATTAGTTGACTTTTACAGAGAAAGAATGTATATTTGAGTATCTGCAGTCAGCGATACTCGCGTCCAGCTTTCCCCACCTTCCACTTTTCCCGTCATTATGCAGTCTCGATCACCGCCTGAGAACAGGTGCGTATTCTCGCGTGCCTGCCCGTTAAAGTTATTCTTTCCGGCTCGCCGCGTCCGCGGCAGCGATATCATTTCCTTCCTTTTTCATCAAGCCCATTCCCTTCTCCCCATGTCCAACTTTATCTCAGAGATCACGACCGTCCTCGTTCGCATCGTGCTGCACGTGACGCTCGTCCTGATCTTCCATCCGAATCTCACTTTCTCCTCTATTCTTCTTATTGCGGTTCTCAATGTCTCGTTGGACGAAACCATCTCGCATCTTCTAGACATTTGATAGCCCGTTTGCTGTGCGCACGTGACTAAACTCGCCTGCGCTAAATAGAAGTGGGGATTGTGTTACGCGAAACGGGCGAACACCATGTCCGCCCGTGCAGGAAATCTCTGTGCCTTTTCGTAGGGTTATTTCATCGCCACCACCTTCGCCGTGAGCACACGCTCGCCCGCCGTCAGCCGTACTAAATAGACGCCGCTGGCGATGCTCTCGGAATTCCATTCCACGCGGTGATTTCCCGCTGAAAAGATTCCGCGCGTGAGAGTGGCCGCATGCCGCCCCGTCACATCATAGAGATCGAGTGAAATTTCCGTCGCCTTCGGAAGCGCAAACGGAATGGTCACCGCCGCATTGAACGGATTGGGATAGACCGGCCCCAGCGAGAGGTCGGAAGGCAGCGGTGAGGGCAATTCGTCGGCGGCCACGATGTGCGTGTAGAAGCTCCAGACTCGACCGGGCATCACACCCGCTTCGTTGCGCTCGTCCACACGCCAATAGTACGTCGTCGCATGCTCCAGATCGCCGGGCGGATCGTAGGTCGTATCCGGCTGACTGCTGACCAGAGGCGGATCACTCTCGGTTCCGAAATACACGTCATGGATCGTCGCGCCCTCCCCCGGCGACCACATCAGCACGATGTCCGGCAGCACGTCTTGCGAACCGTCGTGCGGCCGCGGATTGCGCGCTGAATCGGGAAACGACATATACGACCAGAGCATCAGTGTGGTGTTCGGCCCTTCATTCTGCGGGCCTTGATGCGCCGCCAGAAAAAGCTGCACCGGCCCGATCGGTCCGGGAGCCGTCCATGAGAAGGTGGCCGAATCGCGATCCAGCGACGCGAGATGCACGCCCCTGAGTTCGCCGGTTGCGCTGTAAAGCGACGTATATAATCCGGCGGCCAGCGTTCCGGCAATCTCAGTACGGTTTCCCAGCCGCACCGACGCGTTGAAATTCTTGATGCTGAAACCCGTGCTCTTGCGCACTGTCACCAGATAGGTCTCGTTAGGAGTATAAATTTCCGGGAAACCCGAGACCGTTACCGTTCCCCCGGTTAAACCGTGACATGACATTGCGCACGATTGCTGACCGGGCGCGCCCGACTGGCCGATATTCGACGGACGCGCGAACAGCCAACAAGTCAGGGAGAAGAGAAGTAAGATCAAAGAAAACCAGCGCATAATTCCTCGCAGCTGAGATGTGTGAACATGAGAATATAGCGAGAGCGAGGTCGGGAATCAAGAGCAGAAAACGGGTAGCCGAAATCGGCTACCCGCAAAGTGCCGGAGTCCTTCGGGGACTCAGGTTCGATGGCAGGTGGACTGATCGGGCTGGTTGGGAAGCTGACCTTGCGCGAACTTCTCCGCCGCGCGCTGAAGCTCCGTTTCGGCCGTGAAAACTACCTGAATGCCGCAACTCTCCAGATCGTTCACCAGCCGCGGTCCCATCCCGCGCGCTATCATCACCTGACAATCGCGGAGCGCTTCAATGAGCGCACCGTGGCTTTGTCCGCCGCCATGTCCGTGCTGGCCGTGATCGCAGTCGTCATGGCCGCCATGACCATGCTCATGTCCGTGCTGATGATGGCCGGTGAAGGTGTTCTCGCGAATCTCAAGCTGTGTGACCGCTCCGTTCTGAATCTTGAAAATGGCGACGGCCCCGGCACGGCCGGTGTGACCGGCGATATGTGTGTTGTCATCCGTGGGAATGGCGATGCGCATGAAATCTCCTGTGATCTTGTCGCGATTTATCGCGCGGAAGGTTCGCGGCGGGTGCGACCACAGCGGCCGTGCCCGCGCTCTTCCGGTGCGCGATGAATATTGGAATTCTTGCACTCGGGACAACTCCCCGGCCGACCCGTCCCGAACGGAACCTGCCAGCGATGGTTGCAATCGCTGCAGACGAATGTTCTTTGCTCTCTCATGTCGAAATTCCCTCCTTCGATTCGCAATGCCTTGCCTTCGACCAGTGCCTGCGCCACCTTGCGCCGCGCCGATTCGAGAATTCTCCCAAACGTCTGCCGCGACACGTCCATCTCCTCGCCACCCTCGGCATGGTAGCGGCCTTCCAGATCGGCTAGCCGGATCGCCTCGAACTCATCCACCGTCAGCAGGACTTCCAAGAGCGCGGTCATGGGGATGCCCTGCGGCTTGAAGTATTGAATTCCCGGCACTTGCCGGATCCGGCGTTGGCACTGCTTTCTTGGCATGTAAGTACAAATCTTAGCTGTTCCTAATATAAGCATATGCCCATAATTTGTCAAGTGGGCAGAGGTATTGATGGTGGATAGATGGAGTGCTGCACTATTGTGTGCTCTTTCCGAAGCGCCGCATGGACATGCGCCTTGCCTGCCGAGGCATGCGTCCCCGCGTGCCCGGAATCCGCTTGCATTCTTGCACAATTCTTTGTACATTGAGTTGTGCAACAATGGAGGAAGCTGTGCTGCGGGAGATTACTATCAGTGAGGCCCGTCAGGCGTTGACGGCATTGCCTGAATTGCTCGACAAGCATCCCGGCACGGTGGCGGTCACGCGGCGGGGCAAGCCGGTGCTGGCCGTTTTGCCGTGGGACTTGTACGAGTCCATTCTGGAGACGATGGAGATTCTCGGCGACGAGGAGATGATGGCCGCCATTCGTCAGGGTATGGAGGACATCAAGGCCGGGCGGACAATATCGCTGGACGAGTTCAAGCGTCGGCTGCGCTTATGACTTACTCGGTGCGGGTTACGGAACCGGCCGCAGCCATGGCGGAGCGCATCAAGGATGTTCGCGTCCGCCGCACTCTTTTCAAACGCATCGCGGCTCTGGCCGAAGACCCCGAACTGCAGGGCAAGCCGCTGCGCGACGATCTGGCCGGATACCGTTCTGTGCGGGCGGTGGGTCAGAAATATCGCATCATCTACCGTGTGGAGAGAGGCATTGTGACCGTGCTGGTGGTGGCTCTCGGCCGTCGCAAGAGCCGGAGCAAGGACGACATCTACGAACTCACCCGCAAGCTGCTGAGGTTAGGATTGATAGAGATTCCGAAATAGACGCTGCGAAAAAACCAACTCACTTCTGGGCATTCGATAGCGACTGCCCTTTTTTGTTTTTGCCCGCGCAGGGACTTGAACTCGACCCCCTTTCACACTATATTTACTATAATTCATGACTATCCATGAATTCACCTTCGGAGAATCAAACATGAAGACCGTATTGGCTTCTCTGCTGCTGTTGGCAGTTGCGGCTTCAGCATTTACTCAAGCGCCAGATACATTGTGGACGCGTACCTATGACAGAAGTGGAGTTGAAATAGCTCACTCTGTTCAACAGACCGCAGATGGGGGTTACATCATGGCGGGATTTACTCAGCCGTCTTCGAGTGAGTATGATTGCTTTTTAGTCAAAACTGATATCCACGGTGACACACTCTGGACGCGCGTTTTTGGTGGACCTGGCTATGATGATGCCAACTGTGTTCGCCAAACAACTGACGGGGGATATATCGTCGCAGGAATATCACACGATTTGGATTATATGGTGAAGACTGATATGTATGGAGATACCTTGTGGACACGCAAGTATCCAGGAGGTGGGGCGAATTCCGTCGAACAAACCACAGATGGCGGCTACATTCTTGCAGGATGGAACCATATCATAAAAACGGACAGCCAAGGCGATACAACGTGGACACGAACATATGGTGGTTGGAAGGCATATTCTGTTGAACAAACACCTGATGGTGGCTACGTGGCGGCAGGCTATACGTGGTACGATGAAAGCTCAGAAGCCAGCTATTTGATGAAGACTAACAGTCAGGGGGACACGTTATGGACGCGTATCTACGGAAGGAGTGGAATTAGCCGTGCCTATGCCATGCGACAGACGAGCGATGGGGGTTATGTACTGGCAGGGTTCACTTTTAGAGGTATTCGGAAGGATATCTGTGTGGTGAAGACGGACAGTCTGGGTGATACTCTGTGGACTACTTCCTGGGGCAGTGATGAGTGGCCTGATGAGGCAAACTCCATACAGCAGACAACTGATGGAGGCTATATAATCACAGTAGACTCAGATGGTCCTGGGGGACATTTCTGGCATCTGATAAGACTCAATTCTACAGGTAATGTAGCTTGGACGTACTCCTCTGATGAGAATCAGACACACATGGCAAATGATGTTCGGCAAACATCTGATGGCGGTTACATCATCGCTGGGATGATTATTGAGTACTCAACAAGAGGGCCCGATTTCTTGCTGATTAAAACAGAACCGGAATCTCCAAATCGAGGATTTATAGCGCCAATTTTTCCTGGTCCTCCCGATTGGGATTATCGCTTAAACTGGATCAGTGGATCGATCTCGCGTTTCTCGTTCACGAACTTTTGTCTGGGAACGGTCGGCTCGGTCAGTGGTGCGGCGGCGGAAGCAGGTTGGACGGCGACAAACTACGCGGACTCCATCGTGTTCTCGAGCGCGGTGCCGCTCACGGCGGGAAGTATCGAGACGTTCACACTGTCGCATCCGTGGTGCAGTGACGTGGTGACGTGGACGGTCGGGGACAGCTCGGGCGAAGTGGACGGGCCGCTGCCCGTCGAGTTGTTGTCGTTTACGGCGATCCCCGCCGAAAACGGCATCCGTCTTTCCTTCTCCACCGCCTCCGAGACCGACAACGACCGCTTCGAGATTTTACGCGGGGAGCGGGTGGAAGGAGAATTCACAAGAATTGTGACGCTGCCGTCGCAGGGGAACTCGGCGACCGAGCAGCGCTACGAGTACACCGACACGGACGTGAATCCCGGTCAGACCTACTGGTACTATCTCGCGGACGTGGACATGAGTGGGAATCGAAGCGAACATCGCGGCATGATCGTCTCGGCCACGGCTCTCGACCCCGTCGCGGCTCCGTCCACGTATTCGCTTTCCGTGTATCCCAATCCGTTCAATCCCTCGACTACGATTTCGTTTACGCTCGCCGAGGCGGGAGCGGTGCGCGTGGCGGTCTATGACGTGAGGGGGCGGTGGATTCAGACGCTCGCGGATGAGGAGCGCAATGCGGGCGGGCATAAGTTCGCGTTCGATGCGCGCGAGCTGCCGAGCGGAGTGTATTTCGTGCGGATGGAGAGCGGGGAGTTTCAGGGAACGCGGAAGGTGGTGCTGATGAGGTAGGTTCCGGCCGGGTTACGCGCGGACGGATGTACGCACGTGGAAGGAACTCTGCGCTGAACCCGGCTCGGCGGTTAAAAATGAGATTCTGGACGCCCGCGCAGGGAAAAAGCTGAAACGCTGAAAGGCTGAAAAGCGCGGTGTTCAGAATGACAAGGTGATCGTCGGGGCTGATGGCAGCGCCCGTTTGTAGCGACACAGCTTGCTGTGTCCACTGTTGTTTCACACGGCAGTGTGTTCTCGTAGGAGCTGCTCGGCGAGGGTTCCGGCCGGGCGAGGACGCCCGGCTCGGCGAGAATACCCCCCTTCCGTCCCCCCACGAAGTGGAGGGAGACCGGAGATTCTGACGCCCGCGCTTTCATCACTAGCCCGTACGCTCCGGCGTATGGGAACGCGCGGTGTCCAGAAAGACAAATGAAGATTCCGGGCGGGTCGGCGACCCGCCTCGGCGAACAATAGAACAGGGCGGCCATCCTTCCTTCGTCAGGACAGGCTATGGGCCGCCCTTGCTTGTTTCCGCGGTGTCGGCTGCTCGCAGCCGACCCTCGCTTATTCCTTCCACTTGATCGTACAGCCGAAAGCTTTGGTGATCGGCTCTTCGATAGCGGTGGGAGTTCCGGCCAGCAGGAGATCGAGCGCGTCCTTCAGATCGTGTTTCCTGACCTGCGGTTCTTCGGTGTTGTCGTC
>JAQTRJ010000094.1 GCA_028711875.1 bacterium
CGGGAAATTCCAGCGGCTTGACCACGTAGCAGTCCGTCGTGAACGCAAGACGGCGGCTCGCGACGTCAATCATCGCCGCGTCAGCCAGAGTGTCGAGCGTGGGATTGGAGAAGTTCTTCAGAAAGAGCTGCGCAATGAAACGGCGCATCGCCTCGCCGCCCGCGCCGTGACTGAGAGTAACGACGGGATTATCCATGATCCACCGGCGAAAAATGATAGACCGCCGCGCACGCGCCTTCCGCCGAGACCATGCACGCGCCGCGCGGCGTCTCGGGCGCACACGCTTTGCCGAACAGCGGACACTCCGTCGGATGCAGCGCGCCGCGCAGCACGTCGCCGCAGCGGCAGCCCGCGAACTCGCGCGTTTCTTCGACCGCGGCGGGAATCGTCTGCGCGTCCCACGCGGAAAACTCGCTGCGAATGGCAAGTCCGCTCCCCGCAATCGCGCCGAAGCCGCGCCAATTCGCCGTGCATGGCTCGAACATCTTTTTCATCAACGCCTGTGCGGGCGCGTTTCCGTGCGCATGAACCACGCGGCGATATTGATTTTCGACGGTGGCGCGCTTTCCGGCAAGCTGACGACACAACATGAGAATCGTGGTCATGAGATCGAGCGGCTCGAAGCCCGCAACCACGCAGGGAACTCCGAACTCGCGCGGAATGAAATCGTAAGTTGCCGTGCCGGTGACCACGGCAACGTGTCCGGGCAAAATCAGTCCGTCCACGCGCGCGTCGGGCGCGGACAAGAGCGCGCGCAGCGCCGCGGGCATGGTTTTCAGCGACGACAACAGCCGGAAGTTGCCGACGTTTTCCCGCACGGCTCTGTCCAGCGTTGCCGCGAGCGTGCACGCGGTCGTTTCAAATCCGATCCCGAGAAAAACCACCTTTCGCGCCGGATTTTTGCCCGCCCAATCGAGCGCGTCCGCCGAGGAATAGAACACGCGAACGTCGCCGCCCTCGGCCCGCGCTTCGGCCAGCGAACGCGACGAACCGGGCACGCGAATCAGATCGCCGAACGTGGCGACGGTGATGTCCGGCGTTCGCGCGAGCGCCACGGCCCGATCCACGAAATCGTTCGCCGTCACGCAGACCGGGCAGCCGGGGCCGCTGACGAGTTTCACCCACTCGGGGAGAAGATCGCGCAGCGCGAAGCGATAGATCGCCGCCGTGTGTCCGCCGCAGACCTCCATGAGGCGAACCGTGCGGTCGAGTTTCAGCGCGGCGATCTCGCGCGCGACCCGCTGCACGGCGTTCGCATTGCGCAGTCCGGCGAGCGCGTTCACGAGTCCGCTCCGCCTTCGATTTGCCGCAGCAGATCGAGCGTTTCCATCGCTTCGCGCTCGTCTATCACTTCGAGCGCGTAGCCGGCGTGAACGATGACGTAGTCGCCGCACGTTGCATCGGGCGTCAGCGTGAGCATGATCTCGCGCTCTGCGCCGCCGGCCTCGACAAGGCCGCGTTCGCCGCGCCGCTCGATCACTTTCATCGGTATGGCAAGACACATGAGCGTATCCCAAAAATATCAGAGGCGATCTTCCGCGGTATCGTGGTCACGGAAAAGCTACCCCCCACTTTCCCCCCTTATGCTAAGGGGGGATGAAGGGCGGTCAGAGCCTCGCCGAGAACTTATCCCTCGGATGTTTTTGAGATAAGTTCATGGCTAATCCATCGTGTGTGCGTTCGCGATCACGGCTTGTCCCAGCGCCACGCCGCCGTCGTTGGGCGGCACCTGCCGATGAGTGAGGACGCGAAAGCCGCTGTCGGTCAGGCGCTTCTCACAATTCGTGTGCAGAAATTCATTTTGAAAACAGCCGCCGCTGAGAGCGACCGTGTTTAATCCCGTCCGCTCGCGCGCGAGATCGCAGACCCGGCAGAATCCCGCGACGATTCCTTCGTGAAAACGGCGCGCGATGATCTCCGCCGCCACTCCACGCTCCAGATCGCGCGTCAGTTCCTGAAAGAGCGGCTTCGGCGAGAGAATCCAGCGGCCGTTGCGTTCGACCACGTCCATCGGATAGGGAACAGCGGGCGCGGGTGAAATCAGATACTCGAGCAGCATGGCTGCTTGTCCCTCGTACTGACGGCGCGCGCCGAAAAACACGAGCGCCGCGACGGCATCGAACAGCCGTCCAAGACTGGACGTGCGGGGGAACAAACCTTCTCGCTGAGTCGCCTCGAGAAGCGCGCGCAGCGAATCGTCTCTGATTTCGCTTCGCAGCGCATCCATGAAACGCTTCGCCCGGCGCTCCGGTTCCTTGCCGAACGTATCGGCAAGCCACGCCAGAGCCATCCGCCACGGCTCGCGCGCCGCCGCGTCGCCGCCGGGCATGGGAACGGTGTCCAGATGAGCGAGTCTCGCAAACGATGAAAAATCCCCCGCGAGCGCTTCGCCGCCCCAGATCGTTCCGTCGCTGCCGTAGCCCGTGCCGTCCAGCGCAAGTCCGATCGCGCGTTCGTTCGTTTCGTTTTCCGCGAGACAGGCGGCCAGATGCGCGTGATGATGCTGCACGCGAACGAGCGGCACGCCGCGCGCGGCGCACCACGTCTCCGCCAGTCGGGTGGTGGAATAATCGGGATGCAGATCGCAGGCGGCGAGCCGGATGTCGGCATCATAGAGCCGAAGAAAATGATTCAGCGCGCGCTCGGAAAACTCGGCAGCCAGCGCGCTCTCCGTATCGCCGCCATGCTGCGAGAGAATGGCGAAGCTCTGCTTGCCGAGACAAAACGTGTTTTTGAGCTGCGGGCCAAACGCCAGCGTGGGCACGCGAAAAGGAACGGGAACGTGCACCGCTTCCGGAACGTAGCCGCGGGCGCGCCGCCAGACCCGCGCCGCGCCGCCGATCACTTTACACACCGAATCGTCGGCGAACATATGAATGGGACGATCATGCACGAGCGCGGCGTCGGCGATGCCGGCCATGCGCGCGAGCGCGTCGTCCGTTTCATAGGCAATCGGATCGTCGCGCAGGTTGGCGCTGGTCATGACGAGCTGGCCGCCGAACTCGCGCAGCAGCAGCACGTGCAAGGGAGCGTAGGGCAGCATCGCGCCGAGACCGGGATTACCCGGCGCGACGGATTCGGCAACGGGCGCGTTCTCTTTCCTACGCAAGAGCACGATCGGCGCGCGCCGCGACGTGAGCAGTTTCCATTCGACGGATGAGACTTCGCAGCACGCGCGCAGGCTCGCTTCGTCGGGAACCATGAGCGCGAACGGCTTTTCGTCGCGCTGCTTGCGGCGGCGCAGTTCACGCACGGTGTTCTCATCGCGCGCGTCGCAAGCCAGATGAAAACCGCCGATTCCCTGAATCAGCACGATCCGTCCGAGGCGCAGCGCGCGCGCGGCGGACGAGATCGGACGGAAGTTCGCGCTCTCGGTTTCCCAGGTATGCCCGCGGGCAATCAGAAATCGCGCGTGCGGGCCGCAGTCGTCGCAGGCCACGGGCTGCGCGTGAAAGCGGCGGTCGGCGGGGTTATCGTATTCCGCGCGGCACGCGTCGCACAGCGGAAATTCGCGCATCGTCGTCTGCGGGCGGTCATAAGGCAGCGCGCGGATGATCGTGAAGCGCGGTCCGCAGTTCGTGCAGTTGATAAACGGATAGCCGCGCCGCCGGTCGTCGTCGCTCACGAGCTCGCGGCGGCAATCGTCGCAGAGCGCGAGATCGGGCGACACCTGCGTGAACGTTTCGCCCTCCGTTTCGCTGGGAAGAATACGAAATTCCGTGTAGGAATCGAGCGGCAATTCGCGCGCAGTCACCTGGTCCACGCGCGCGGCCGGCGGAGCGCCGCTTGGGATCGCGGATAAAAATTCGCGAAGCGCAGGTTCGCTTCCTTGCGCGCGAATGACCACGCCGCGGCTGTTGTTGAGTACCGTGCCGAGCAGATCATGCTCCCGCGCAAGACGATAAATAAACGGCCGGAAGCCGACGCCCTGCACGGTGCCGCTGACGCGAATTTCCAGATGCTGCTGACGACTTTCACTCATAGATAGAGCGGGCGGCCTCGCTGGGCCGCCCTTGCCTTCGGAACATTCTTCGGCAGCCTATAGTCCGAGAAATTGAATTCCCGCGCCGCACAGCGCGACCACGAAACCGGCCAGCGCGTGCGAGTAGCGCTCCACTCTGCGGAACGAGACGAATTCGAGTCCGCGCGACGCCGCATAGACCAGCGCGAGCATGGTGCCGAGGGTGACCAGACTGAAGATCACGGCCACGGCGATAACCGAGAACACGCTGCTCGTGGCGGCGGGATACATGATAAGAGGAATCAGCGGCTCGCACGGGCCGAACACGAAAATCGTGAACAGCACCCACGGCGTGATGCTCGCCGTTTCGGGATGGACGTGCGTATGCCGGCCGTGGACGTGGGATTCATGCGAATGATCGGCGTCGTGCGCGGACTCGTGCGCGTGAACGAGCGTGCGAGCTTTCGAGCGCAGCGCGCGGCGGATTCCCCACAGCATATAGGCCAGTCCGAAGCCGAACAGCAGCCAGCCCGCGATCTCGCCGCGCACCGATTCGAGCGCGGTGAGTTTCAGCACTTCCACGCCGAAAAACAAGCCGACCAGTCCGATGATGACCGAGCTGGAGACGTGGCCGACGCCGCAGAGCGCGGTAATCACCATCGTGCGCCGTCGCGACCAGTTCCGCGCGCGGGACATGGCGATGAACGGAACATAGTGATCCGGCCCGAGCAGCGTGTGCACGAAACCGAGCGCGGCCGAGGTGCCGAGAAGAAGAGAAAATTCAGTGGTCATGCTTGTGATCAGAGCGAATGTCCGGATTCGCCGCCGCGATCCATGTACCGGTCGGTTGCAAGCAACCGACACGGCATGTCATCTCTCCGCGGTGTCGGTCTGCTTGCAGCCGACCCGCTCGTGCAACCACGCCATTGCCGGTCTGGAGACCGACAACGGCGATGAGAATTCACCCTTCATCGCTATCGCTCATCATTCATCCATCGCTTTTTCAGCGGCAGCCGGGGCGATAGGCATAATCGGCGCAGATCATCGTCTCGGGCACCGGCCAGATGCCGGCTCCGCCGCAGACCGGACAAGGATTCTTGTCCACCTGACGGATTTCGATGAGACCGGTACCCTTGCAGGCATAGCATTCCTTGCCGCCGGCATCGAAGCCTTTGCCGTCGCAATAGCCGCAACGATGCGCGTGATCGGCGGTGATACAGCGGTTGTCCACCCAGCCGCGTCCCTGACATTCGGGACATGTCTTGGGCTTGCCCGAGGAGGGCTCGGGTCTGGATTCAGTCAAGATCGGCATGATCGGATTCCTTCCGGCTTTGGTTCGCGATCCACTTTCGAATGAACGAAATCGCCTCGTCCACCGCGCGCGCCACCGGCTCGGTCATGTTCTCGGAAATCGTTTCGACGTCCTGCGCTTCGACCGCGATGATGTCAATCACCGCGGGCAGCTCGATTCCGAGCCGCCGTCCCAGTTCCAGAGCGGTGGGCAGGCTGATCTGATGACTGGTGGTCAGATTTTTCGAAGGCGTCAGCGTTCCCGCCGGAAATTCGTGCAGCGTTCCCGGCGGCGCGCTCCCCGTGAGAATCGTATCCACGATCAGCACCGCACTTCGTCCCGCGAGCAAGTCGAGCAAATGAAACCCGGCCAATGGGGCGAAAATCACGTCGGCCCCGAGACGCCCGCCCTGCTCCTCCTGGAGCCGCTGAGCCACTACGGGGCCGAACCGGTCATCGGAAATAATCTCGTTGCCGAGACAGAGAACCAGCGGCGCCGTCAGCAATGCTGCCGCGCGCGCTGAACGACGTCGCCCGACGCGGCGTCGTGCACGATTACCTCGAGCGGCATCTCGCCGGGCAGCGAGTGCGTCGCGCAGCCGAAACACGGATCGTAGGCGCGGAACGCCATCTCGATGCGGTTCAGCATGCCGTCGGTGATCTTGGTTCCCTTCTTGATCAGTCCCGCCGCCGCCTTCTGAATGGACATCGTGATCGGCGCGTTGTTGTTGGTCGTGCCGACGATGAGATTGGCTTCGGTGATGATGCCCTTCTGGTCGGTCTTATAGTGATGCGTGAGCGTGCCGCGCGGCGCTTCGACGATGCCGATGCCTTCGCCGACAATGTGCTGCGGCTTGTTCACCAGCTTATCGGAGGTGATTTCCTCGTCCTTGGCCAGCGCCGCGGTCGCTTCGCACGCATACATCAGCTCGACGATCCGCGCCCAGTGCGTGGCCAGCGTCTGATGCACCGGCTTCTTGCCGCTCTTGTCGCCGGTCAGCGTTTCGTAGAAGCGTTCGTATTCGGCCTGAGCCAGCGGCGTGGCCATGCCGTCGGACGCGTTCAGCCGCGACAGCGGCGTCGCCTTGTACACGCCCGAATCTACGCCGTCCACGAAGCCCTTCCAGCCCACCTTTTTCAAATAGGGATATTTCAGATAGCTGTACGGCTCGACGTGCTCGACCACGTAGTCGAGGTAGTCCTTCGGCTCGTATTTGCAGTGCTCCTTGCCGTCGGGATCCACCACGCGCACCTTGCCGTCGTAGAAGTTCACCTTGTTGTTCGCGTCCACCATGCCCATGCTATAGGTGCGATGCGTGAACATGTCGGAGAGAATCAGGTCCACATAGCCCTTGTTGGCGAGCACCACGTCGTTCACGATCTTGATCGTGAACTTGGCGAACTCGACCATCTCCGCGCCGATCTTGATGATCTCGGCTTGCTCGTCCTTGCTGATCCGCTTGGACATGCCGCCGGGAATCGCGGTGACGGGATGAACTTTCTTGCCGCCGATGATTTCAATCACGCGCTGGCCGCGCGCGCGCTGCGCAATGACCAGCTTGCCGACTTCCACCCCGACTTTCGCAATCACGCCGAGAATATTCCGTTCCGCGGCGGGCGCATCGGGCCCGCACACGAAATCGGGTCCGCCCAAAGCGTAGAAATGGGTGGTGTGGTCGCCCGCGTAAAACGCGTTGTACACGAGGTTGCGCAGCTTCAGAGCGGCGGACGTGGGCACGACGCCGAACACGCCGTCCACCGCCTTCGCCGAAGCCATGTGGTGAGCATCGGGACACACGCCGCAAATGCGAGTGGTAATGCGCGGCAGTTCTTCCGCCGGGCGACCCACGCAAAACTGTTCGAAGCCGCGCAGCTCGGGCACCTGAAAATAGCAGTTGGCCAGCGAGCCGTCGTCGTTGACGAACAGGTGAATCTTGCCGTGACCTTCGAGACGGGTAATGGGATCAATGACGACGCTTTTCACGCTTGCACCCTCCTCAGCATCGAATCGGCCAGCGAGAAGCGATAGAACGTTCCCAGCGGATCGGAAATGGTGGCGATAATCTTCTCGACTTCTTCCGGATCGGTGGAGTCAATCACGCTGGCCAGCGCCGACACCATCTTCGCGCCCTGATCGCGCACATTGACCGGGCTGCCGTAGCAGCCGCGGCAGGCAACGCCGGCCTTGACGCACTTCGCGCCGCAGCCGATGCGCGTGGCCGGGGCGCAGCAGACGATTCCCTGTTCCATG
>JAQTRJ010000095.1 GCA_028711875.1 bacterium
CTGGCGGAGCGGCTGCGCGCGGTGAAGCGACTGGCGCCGGACGAAACGCGGCGACTGGCCGAGCACTTGTTCGCCGGACTGCACGCGCTGCACGAAGCGGGGATCGTGCACCGCGACATCAAGCCGGGAAATATTCTGCGGCGCGCGGACGGACTCTACAAGATCACGGATTTCAGTCTGGCGGCGCTGCGCGACGAACCGAAGCTGACGCATCACCGCGCCATCATCGGCACGCCCGCCTATATGTCGCCCGAGCAGGCGGCGGGGCGTTCGCCGGATGAGACTTCCGATCTTTTCGCCGCGGGAGTCGAGCTCTACGAGTCGGCGACGGGAGCGAATCCGTTTGCCAGCGACGACTTGCTCGAAACGCTGCGGCGGGTGCGGCAGATCGAACCGCCGTTCGACGCGGCCGAGATCGGAGCGCTTTCCGCAGAGCTGCGTGCGCTGATCCGGGACTGCTTGCGAAAAGAGCGCAGGCAGCGGCTGCCAAGCGCCGCCGAGGCGCTGACGCGACTCCGCCACGTCGGCGGCGCGGCACAAATCGCACCGCGGCGCGCCGTCCGGGTCTGGATTCTGTCGGCGGTCATCGTTGCGTTTGCGGCGGCGCTGCTGCTGCTGCAAAAACCCTTCTCGAAATCGCCGGCCACCGACGGAAGCGCGATTCGCGAAGCTAAGACCGCCGCGTTCCCTGCAGACACGTCCAGCGTATCGGAGACTTCGCAGAGCAGCTTGGACACCACGACCGAAAGCGATGATCGGGCGGCTATGGAACTTGCGTCGTCATCGCCGATTGCCACTCCGACCACGCCATCCGCCGCTCAGTCCCTGAGCACGGATCAGGCGGCATCGGCCGCGCGCGAGAGCACGGACGTCTGCTTCGAGATTCTCCCGTGGGCACACGTGTATCTCAATGGGCGCCGTCTGGGCACTACGCCGATGCGCAGGCCGCTGCGCCTGCCGGCGGGCGAGCAGACGCTTTCGTTTCGCCATCCCGCTCTGCCCGAGATCACGGTCACGCGGCCGCTGCGCGCCGGAAGCGACACGGTGCGGATCAATTTGGCCGAACACGCGGCGATGATGAACATCGAGATCGTGCCGTGGGGAGATATTCTTCTCGACGGAGAGACATTGGGAAGTTCGCCGCTCGCGCATCCGCTGTTTTTCCGTCCGGGCACGCACAGCCTGCGCGTGACGCATCCGACGCTGCCCGCCGTCGAGCAGACGTTCGAGGCCCTGCAGGGCGACACGCTGGCGGCGAGCGCGGATTTGGATCGCGGATTCCTGCTGATCCGACGCACCAAGCAGCCCATCGGAGCGCCATGAGCCTTCCCCTTCCCCCCTTGCGACGCTCAAGACAACTTGTATTCACGGCGATTTTTTTCGCCGCGTTGTCGGTTGGCTCGCCACAGGCTTCGGCAAATGTGCGCGACGATGTGGACGCGGCGTTTGCCGCGGGAGCTTACGAGCGGGTGGAGCTACTGGCGTTGCGGGCGAGCGCGGACTGGGATACGCTGCCGGCGGACGATTGCGCGCACGTGTATTTAACCACGGGTTTTGCGCTAATCATGCTGGAACGCGCAAGCGACGCGCGGAACTATTTCCGGCGCGCGCTGGACGCCGATCCGACGCTGCGGCTTGATCCGGTGCGCATCAGTCCTAAATTCCGAATGGTGTTCGACGACGTGAAGGCGACCTATATCCCCCACCCACCGGCGTCCCGCGATCACGCGACCACACTTCCGATTATGCGCGGACCGCAGGCACGATCGGTGATGGCAAACCTGCTGCTTCCGGGAAGCGGACAATGGCTGGAAGGGCGACGGGGACGGGGCGCCGTGATCGCAGGCGCGCAGTTGGCCGCGGCGGGCGCGTTGGTCTGGCGACTCGACGCCCTGCGCCGCTCGCGCGACGCGTATCTTCATGAACACGACCGCACGCGCGTGACGGATGCGTATGACCGATACTATGACGACACCCGGTGGGCGTGGTGCGCGGGGATCGCCGCGGGAATCGTGTATCTGGCGGCACAGACCGATCTCGCACTGTTTCGGGAGGGCGAGACGGCTTCCGGTCAACCACAGGCGCGATGGGACATGGTCCCGGATACAGACGGTGGACGAGTGGTTTTGCGAATTCGTTGGTGAGCTGTATATTCCGTGCATCGGCTGGCTACGATGGATACAGAATCAAGATTTGAGAAAAGAGCAGCGTCTTGAAAATATGGAATTTCTTCGATTGGTCTTTGCTTTGCTCTCATGAAGCGCAGCATTACAGGCGAATCGCGCGAATTTCGCGTTTGCGGCAATGGTGGTCGGTGCGGAGATCGGGGGGATTCCGCGCCGGTCACCTCGCCGCATGATTGGACTGCGGAAGGAATGGTTCAGATATCCATGAAACAGATTTTCACGGTGCTGCTGCTGCTATTTCTGCTCGGCGCGCAGATTGCGACCGCGCAGGTGGGTTGGCTGCTTGGAACGGTAACCTATCAGGGGATAGACGGGCGCGATTCGGTGAATGGCGCGATCGTCCATATTGATTTTTTAGATATTGAGGAGGGCGGCGCGCGCGAAGTGATCACTGCCGATCAAGGTCAGTTTTCTTTTGACAGTCTTCCGACCGGACTGTATTCCATCACCGTCCGTTCGACCGGACTCGGCTTCGCCGCCGAGATCGTCGAAGTGACCGAGTTGATCCCGACCTACGTCACGATGGAACTCACCGGCGGCGAGGGTCTCGGAGACTACCAAGGGATTTTCACGGCAAGCCGAGGCCGAGTCGAGAGCGTTCTCAATCCCGTCTCGGGCATGATGGATTATTTTCTTGATGCTGGCGATGATACGCACATTGACTACCGATTATCGTTTGGAGCGGAATGGTATCACCCACCGGGAGACTCGCTGTCGCGGCCCGGTTCGGGAGACCTCTGTTCCGTTACGGGCACTCCGTTCACCTACGGAGATCCGCCGATGCTGATCGTTTCCACTCTGAACGGCTGCCTATGGCGCGAAACGAGCGATCACGGCGGGGAGTACGGAGGGGCGCATTACACGTTGGGGTGCGTCGAAAGGCCGTTGCAGCGTTTGGAGGTTTCGGGTGCGGTGGAGATTCGGACGGAGCTGCAACCGATCATTGATTCGGTGGGATTTTTGCTGCACTCGACGGATGACAGTCTTTCGGTGCTGCTGGATTTCGGAGAGCCGTGGTATGAGCCGCGCGGCGGTGTCCGCCGTCCGCTTTCATCCGACTGGGTCCACGTTATCGGCGGCTACATGTGGTGCGAGCTATCGCAGGAAGCGCGGCTCATCGTTTACGAAATCAACGGGCAATTTTGGCGGCAACCGGGCGACACGACCGGATTGGGAGCGATTGCGGTCGGCGGGATCGGCGAACGCTACGACTCGCCCGCGAGCTATTTTCTGACCGACAATTATCCCAATCCTTTCAACTCGACCACGACCATTCGCTACCATCTGCCAACCGGCGGACGCGTAGGCCTCACAATTTTCGACGTGACCGGGCGCGTGATCGAACAGATTCCGGATCAGACCTGCGCCGCCGGCGAGCACTCCCGGCCGTGGAGCGGTAGCGGTTATCCCTCGGGCGTGTACCTGTATCGGATTACCTTCAACCGGGATGTGTCGGCGGTTCGGCGGATGATTCTTCTGAAGTAGCACCGCGCAGAATTTTCCGCGCTATTCACAGAGCCGGGTTTTCTCCCGGCTTTTCACGTCTCGCGACGGGGATATTCTTATGTTCAACGGGATGTCTGCAAGGAAGGATTCACACACAAGCTGGCATTTGACGCTTCAATATCTTATCTTGTAGCCGAAACCGAATGAACCTCCCCCATTCTCTACCCTTCACAACGCGGGGGAATGAGGACCTGCCGAATCGTTGATCTCAGTCGTTGGAGAGTATCATGCCCCGCCTATTGTCCCTTGTCGTTGTCCTGATCCTCGCGCTCACCTTTTGCGCTCACAATGCGGCGGCGCAAACCGGCGGGCTGACCAGTGCGCAAGCACGCCGTCTGGTGGACGGCGTGGTGCTGGACGCTCCGACTCGCGCCGCCATGAACGCCGTCAGCGGAGCCGATCCGCGCGATCTGGCGTTGAATCGTCAGATTCTGATGCAGAGCGATGATCTCTTTCCGTTCCAGCTTCCCGACAAGGGAATCACCGATCAGGAGAAGACGGGGCGGTGCTGGCTGTTCGCCGGGCTGAATATCCTGCGCCACGACGTCATCAAAAAGCTCACGCTTGACGATTTTGAGCTGTCGCAGAGCTATCTCGCGTTTTGGGACCGACTGGAAAAGGCCAACGTGTTTTTGGAATTCATGATCGAGATGCGCGAGCGCGACCTGCTCGACCGCGAGCTGGATCATTTGCTGGACGATCCGATTTCGGACGGCGGATACTGGGAATACGTGGTGAATCTGGTGGAGAAATACGGCGTGGTTCCCAAGTCGTTTATGGGCGAGACGTACGGCTCGGCCAATACCGGGCGCATGGATTATCTTCTCGACGCGCTGCTGCGGCGCGACGCCGCTCGGCTGCGCACGCTGAGCGCGGCCGGGAAGAGCGAAGCGGACCTGCGCGAAGAGAAGCTGCTCATGCTGAAGGACGTGGCGCGGATTCTGGTCATCCACTATGGCATGCCGCCCGCCGAATTCGCGTGGCGGGCCCAAGACGACAGCGGTCACGTGAGCGCTCCGGTCGTCTACACGCCGCAGAATTTTTACCGCGAGGTGGTCGGTGTGGATTTGTCGGACTACGTTTCACTGGCCAGCTATCCGATTCATCCGTTCGGGACGCATTACGAGATTACCTTGACGCGCTCGATGGCCGACAAACCGAACGTGGATTTCGTGAACATTCCGGAAGACGATTTGCAGGATATCGCACTGCGCGCGCTGCTCGACAGCAACCGGGTTTGGTTCGGCTGCGACATGTCCCACGACGTGTACAGCAAACGGGGTCTGATGATCACGGGACTCTACGATTACGACGAGCTGCTGGGAGTCAGCCTGGGGATGGACAAGGAACAGCGGCTGGACTACCGGCACAGCGCCAGCAATCACGCGATGGTGCTGACCGGCGTAGACCTGACAGACGGGAAGCCGCGGCGTTGGCGGGTGGAGAACAGCTGGGGCAAAGAGCCGGGCGACGACGGTTTTTTCACAATGTCGAGCGAATGGTTCCATGACTACGTGCTGAACGTGATCGTTCCGAAAAAATATCTTTCGCGCGAGATGCGGTCGGCTTTCGACGAGACGCCGGTCACGCTTCCGGTGTGGGATCCGGTGTGGCGCAGTCTGCCGTGGTAATGACGCAAGACCCGAGGATCGGGCAGGCCGAAAGGCCTGCCCGATTCGTTTGCGCGGGATTAACGCTGCGCAGCGACCACCGCAGGATGGAGAACGGCTACCGATCGGTTTTGGGTGGGATCGCAGGGATTTTCACCGGAGATTGCAAAATGCAAATTCACGGCGGAACTCCATCGGACAAACGACTTATTCCGGTGCAGTTTGGCACAGATACAGAGAGCGCGAACCGCGTGATTGTGGCACGGCGTTTGAAGGAATAGAGGCGAACGCCGATGAGTTATCCAGAGATCACGTGAGGCTCCTCCGGCGCCCCGTCGCGGGCGCCGGAGGATGATGAGGGCAAGCATGGTTTCGGTACGTCTTCCCACCCGGTTTCTTTTTCTACTCCTCATCACGGGCTGGTTGTGCTATCCCGCGGGAGCGGGACTTCGCGACATCGTTCCCCGGCCGCAGCAGATGGGAGCGCTGCCCGGCGGACCTGTGCTGCTGAGCGGAACGCCTTATTTTCTTCTTCCCGATCAGCCCACGGTGGAAGAACTCGTTGCGGCCGGGGAAGCGGTGCGGCTGGTGGAGGAACAGATCGGTCACACGCTGAACGTGGTGACATGGTCAGAGCGCACCGACCTTTATCCGTCCATTTGGCTGGGGACGTTTGCGCGGTTTCCGCAATTGACGACGGCGCTCGATTCGGCGAAGTTGGGCGGACTGGGCCCAAGTCAGCGCGGGGAAGAGTATCAGATTCTGGTGCAAGACGGCCGGGTGCTGCTCGGCGGCAGCGACTTGCGAGCGCTGCGCTGGGGGATTTTTTCGCTGCGAGAATTGATTTCGGAGATGATGGGGCAATTGTTCGTGGATCGCGTGTACATCCGGGATTGGCCGGACATGACAAAACGGATCGCGGCCATCGGCTCGCCGGTGCGGACCAGCGATCAGTCGGCCGACGCGAACTTCAACGCGGATTGCGCGTATCTGGCCCGGATGAACGAGATCGAATTCAACGACAACGACGCGGGGGACCGGCAGCGATCCACCTATTCCATTGCGGCGGCGCTGGCCCTGCGCAATAAAATCCGAACGTATGGGATGGCGCTCTCGATCGGATTGGACAAGCTCGGCAACACCGTGACCGACCGGAGTTGGCAGGAGGGGATTCCGATCTGGGGGACGCTGATGCAGGTCGGGAATCCGAGTTTCACGGTGATTTCCAACGGTTACGGCAGCAGTTTCGTGACCAACAACGGATTCGAGAGTTGGACGGGCAACCGTCCGAACGGCTGGAGCGTTAATCGAGACGATCGCTGGGCGCACATCAGCCGCGACAATTCGGTGAAGCATTCGGGGTCGAGCAGCGCGAAATTTTCGAACCTCGCGAACGCGCCCAGCGATCCCGATCTGCGGCAGGCGATTCCGCTGGGGTCGCACCGGGCATTTCGGATCACGTTTTGGTATCGTTTGAGCGGTTTCGTGGGGACGATTCAAATGGAAGACTACGGACTGAGAACTCCCCACAACCGGAGCGCTCGCTGGCAACGGAGCTGCAGCACACCGACCACGTGCGCTTGGACGCAGGTGGAGATGGAGTATTGTTCCTTTCACCTGGACAGCACGCTGCTGATGATCGGGCCGCGGTCGGCGACCGCGGGAACGGCGTGGATAGACGATATTCAGATCACGGCGCTGGAACCGCGGGACATGCTGCGGCGTCCCGACACTCCCCTGCGAGTCTACGCGCAGCGGAGCGGATTGCTGTTGACTGAAGGAATGGACTATCGGGTGGTCGAGACCAGCGGGACGACGCAAGCCCGGTTCGTGGAACGTCCGCGGTTCGAGCGACTCACGGGCGGGCGGCTGAGCGTCGGGGACACGATCCGCGTGGAGTGGTCATGGGCGATCTCGTATCAGGGCTACCGCCAGACGGTTTGTTTCAGCCAGATCGAACCGCTGCTCGAGTATCAGGATCGGATCGCGGTCGTGGATTCCATGTTCCATCCGGACGGCTACAAGATCAACATCAACGAGCTGGCGCTGGCGAACTACGACAACGCCTGCACGCAACGGCACATGACGCCGGGACAACTGGTGGGGCGCTATCTGCGGCAGATGTATCAGATTATTCAGGCGCGCCAGCCGGGGGTGTCGGTCAGGAGCTACGGGGATGCCGCCGACATTT
>JAQTRJ010000096.1 GCA_028711875.1 bacterium
GGTGACGGCGCACGCGCTGGATGAACGTCCCCTTGTGGACGCGAGCTTTTTTTATCGCCTGATCGGCAGCCCGCAGCAGGTGCTGATGACCGCCACCGGAAATCCGAACGAATACGCCTGCACGGTGGGGTCGCTTGCGGAAGGGGAGTACGAATACTATCTCACCATGCGGGATTCGTACAATCAGACGACGACCACGGACACGCGCACGTTCCGTGTGGCATCGGCCGGGCCGCTGGAATTGGCTTTCGATGATGGCACGGCGGAGATCGGGCACTGGGCGGCGGATCCGGATTTCCAATGGGCCGTGAAATTCAGCCCGGCCGGCGGAGCATTCGGGCTGTGCGGCGCGCGAATCGGAGTCTCGATGACGCGGCCGACGACGATGCACACGCCGATTGAAGTCAGCGTGATCAGCGCGGACGGTGAGAACGATCTGCCGGGCACGGTGCTCGCGACGCGAACCGTGGGCAGCGTGGGCAACGTAATCGGCGGCGGCACGCCCGGCACGGATTATTGGGCGGACGTGCGCTTCTATGAAGGCGTTGGCTCGCCCGTGCCGGTGACCGGTGATTTTTATATCGCGGTTTCCAATCCAACGCAGAACGGCATCGAAGCGTTTCTGCACGACACATCGAGCACGACTGCGGGACAGTCGTTCGTATTCGACGGCTGCACGTCGCAGTGGCGCAGCGAAACCGCAACGGATTCGGTGACCAAGCGCGGCAACCGGATGATCCGCGCGCTCGGCTTTTCGCTCGAAGCGCCCGTGGCGACGGCGATCCGTTCCGGAAGCGACATCGTGCTGCGTTGGAACGGCACCGGCGCGCCGTCGTATCGCGTGTACAGCGCGCCCACCGCGAACGGCCCGTTTGAGACGCTGGAAGGCGCGACGTCCGACACCTCATTCACCGACGTCGGCGCGCTGAATGAAAGCGCTCTGAAATTCTACGTGGTGAAGACGGTGCTGGAGTAAACGGAAAGAATTCCGGACGCCCGCGCGACTGAACGCGCCGCACACATTCTATTTTCAAAACGCTCCCCCCGGATCAGTTTCGGGGGGAGCGCACTCGCGGAGAAGATCATGACCTATCAGGCTGTAAAAATCGCCGACCGAGTCTATTGGGTCGGTGCGATTGACTGGACGCTGCGCGATTTTCACGGCTACGCCACGGGCCGCGGCAGCACGTACAACGCCTATCTGATTTTGGCGGATAAAATCACTCTGATTGATACGGTGAAGGCCGGATTCGAGTACGAGATGCTCGCGCGGATCGCGTCGGTGGTGGAGCCGGAGAAGATTTCCTATATCATTTCCGATCACGCGGAAATGGATCATACCGGCGCGCTGCTGACGACGATGGAGCGGGTGAAGCCGGAGGCCGTGTTCGCTTCGGCGATGGGAGTGAAGACGCTGGCCGGACAGTTCCACGGCGATTCAGGCATTCGGGCGGTGAAGGACGGCGAGCGGCTGAGTCTCGGCGATCTCACACTGACGTTCATGGAAACGCGGATGATCCACTGGCCGGACAGCATGTTCTCGTATCTGCCGGAAGAAAAATTGCTGTTCTCGCAGGACGGATTCGGGATGCACCTTGCGTCGCTCGAACGATTCGCCGATGAAATACCATCGCATGTAATCGAGTACGAAGCCGCGCGCTATTACGCGAATATTTTGCTTCCGTTCGGCACGCGCATCGCCAAGGTGCTCGACAAGCTGGAGCAATCGGGAATCTTGCCGGAGATTATTGCGCCCGATCACGGCCCGGTGTGGCGGAAGGACATCGGCTGGATTGTCGGAAAATATCGGGAGTGGATTGAGCGCCGGCCGAAACGCAAAGCGGTGATCGTGTTCGATACGATGTGGGGCAGCACGGAGAAGATGGCGCGGGCGATCAGCGAAGGGCTGCGCGAAGCGGGAGTGTCGGTGAGCTATCTGCCTCTGAAGACCTGCGACCGCGCAGATCTGGCGACGGAGATTCTCGACGCGGCGGCGCTGATCGCGGGCAGTCCTACGCTGAACGACGGTCTATTTCCGACGATGGCCGACGCGCTGACGTATCTGAAAGGACTGAAACCGAGCCACCTGTTGGGCGCGATTTTCGGCTCGCACGGATGGAACGGGACGGGCGCGGACGAAATCAGAAAATACTTCGACGACATGAAGATTGATCTGATCGCCGAGCCGCTCAAGGTCAACTGGGTGCCGGTGTGGGGGGAAGGAAATGATGATGAGAGAGGAATGAATTGATAGGCTGAGGGGCGGGCGGAGGAATCGTGCATATTATGCAGGGGGGTGTGCCGGGAAAAATGGCGGTGGCGTGCAGATCGTGCGGAAGGGGCGAAAATGGAGAGGTGGTAGGAATGTTGTAGAAATGAGGAGCGAGATAGATATCCAGCCCCGGTTAGATTTTTCCGAATATGTCGTGCTGGCTGACTGGCATAAGAGGAGAGGAAAGTGTCTCGTGAACAATTAGGAATGCGCGCCGCGCCGGGCGCGTCGCAACGGCTGCGGGAGGTGCTGCCGCGCCGCATCCCGCGCGGCTACGTTGTTGAGGCGTGGCCGACGCTGTACCGGCGCACGCTGGCCGGGCTGCGCGGCCAATTTACGGCGGCGGAACTATCCGCGATGCTTGATGTGAGCAACGGCACGTACCTGACAGCGGGACTGGCCGGTCAGCACCTACCGGCAGAGATCGCGGATTTCCCAGAGGCGCGGGAGAAATGGGGGATTGATCCGGCTGCGCTGGCCTCCAAAATCGCCGTGCTGACGCCGTTTGAAATCTGCACGCTGGAGCTATGGTGCCAGAGTTATTGGGACGATCCGGAGCGCAACGTGGGCGAGTACGTGGCGGCGCTGACCTGACCACACACTGTTTTTTTGACGACGGGCGATCTACGGGTCGCCCGTTTTTTTGTCTGAGCGAAATCGCGCACGGCTGTGCGGCGCTACCGGACACGAAGAATTGGCCGTGGCGAAGAGCGCATGTCCATGCGGCGCTACCGGCGGGCACGACGTGTCGTGCCCCTACCGATCTTTGAGAAGGGCGGCGAGGATGCGCTCCTGTCCGGCGATCAGTTGAGCGACGGCGATCCAGCCGAGGCCGGTCAAGATGCCGCCAATGCCGAGATACCATCCCAATGTCGAGAGGATAAAATTGCCGTCCGGATAGGCTTCTTCGACGCGACCGAGAATAATAAGCATTCCAATAAGCCCAGCCAGCACAATTACGAATCCAATAAAACGATAGAGATTGACGAGACCGCTGGCGTCGTAATTGATCTTATTAAGCAACTGCTGGTGGGAAAGCTCCTCAGCAGAGCTCTTAGCGGGTTGATCAAACACTTGATTCATGGCTGACCTCCGGGTTGGGCGAGGCGTTTTTTGAGTTCGTCGCGGACTTCCTGCAAGGCTTGCACTCTACTCTGACGGATTTGCAGAAGCATATCAAACCAGAATTCCTTGTCTTGGCCGCGCACCATCCAGCCGAATTCGCCCTTGCAGGAGCGGGCGAGCTGGTCAAGTTCTTCCGCGCTGGGCTGAGCCTTCCGCATCAGTTCGGTATCGGCCAAGAGCGCCTTGAGTCCGGGAGCCTCGGAGACCGGGAAGTGCGCCTCGATAATGGCCAGCGCGTCGCCGCGGAAGGGCAACTGCGAATCCTTCAGATAGATAGAACCAAGCCCAAGAATAAGCCAATTGAGGTTAATTCCATAAGCTTCCGATATTTTCATTAACGATGAAAAGTTGAACTCGCGCTTTCCTGTCTCAGCCTCTGATATAGAGGTTTGGGTTAAACCAGCGCGGGTTCCAAACTCAGCCTGAGAAAGACCTAATTCCTCCCTTATCAAACGCATACGCTCAGAGAAGCTCACCGACCCACCACACAGATTCTATGAAAAAAATACTTGACATGCAAGGGCTCGGGTTATATATTAACTGATGTCGAAATTGGACAGAACGTGAAACGGCATAGAGGTTGCAGAATGTTGAGCGAGCCTGAAAAAAAACGAATCCTCCGGGTACACGAGAGAAAGATGTTGCTTAAGCAGCGCGGGTTCCGCTATCGGGACCTTGGCGATCCGGGCCTGGTGCATCGAGTGATTCAAGAGCAAGTGGGTAATCCTCGGCTGCGCAAGGAGATTGCGGCGAAATTGCGATTGGCCTACGAGAAGGTCTGGCCGCTTTAGGTCAATTGTCTCAAAGGGATTCGGAATAATATACGAATGGGAACAGGATTTTGCAAGAGACGCGAAGGTCAGAAAAGAAATTTCGAGATGTTCCCTTCTACCCAGAGAAGGCCACCATCGGCGAGTTGATGAAGGCATACGGCCTTCAGTGGGATGATTTTCGTCCGCCACTGCTTTCGGTTCAGGCCATGAAATCAATGGAACATCTGATGGGGATGTCACTGGGCGAGGCGATTCAAAGTTACCGCTTACGGAAGATTTTGATGCGGCGGCAACAGCGGATGCGAAAGCGGGCGGCGATGAGGACGGCGATATGGTTACCGCTCGGGGAGCCGTTTGTATAACAATGAAACAAAACGGTGATTTTGTCCGGAAACCGGACAATTCATCGTTTTGCTTTGGTATAAACCAATGTTGTGGAGAACCCAATGCCTGAAGAAAATCAGAATTTCCCGGATGTGCCGCGCGGACAATTACTGCCGATCGGGGCCAAATTCTGGGATGCGAGCACGAAGGAACACGGACTGATCACGGCTGAATTGCAGGCGATCGCGGCGGCTGTGAGCAATCAGATCGTGCTCGGCGACGCGATGCGGATTGACGGGCTGTTCAAGCTCAGAACTTATCGGGCGTACCGGGGGTGGGGCTACCATTCGTTTGAGGAGTGCGCTGAGGCCATGTTTGGTGTGGCCAGATCGCAAGCGCACGCGCTGGCAAACCTTGGCGAGAAACGTTTCCTGCTGGGGAGTGTGGCCGAGGAAGCGGGCAAGCCAGCCGAGGAATACACGAAGGCGCTGGACGCACAGACAACGGCGATTCAACGCTCGATTCTGCGGCTGCCGTATGACGAGCTGAAGGCAACCATGGAGGGGATGTGGGAATCCCCCGATGGGCAGAAACTCTCCCCGTCCGAAGTGCTGAACAAAATCGGTGGAGATCTGCACGGCAAGCTCAAGGAGGAAAAGGGCAAGCGGCAGGAACTCGAAACGGAAATTAAGACTCTGACCAACGAACGAGACAAATTGCTGAAAATCGCCAAGGGCGAGACGACGGTGGCGGCCGATCTGGCGAAACAACTCGAACATACGCAACAGCGCTTGGAGAAGCTGACCGGCCAGCGCGAGCAGGGGGCGCGGGCCCAGAAGGAACTTGACGAGGCGCGGGCGAAAATGGCGGACGCGCACAAGACACTTGAGAAGTACATGCCGCGCTCGGAAGACGACGACGAGTGGGAAAAGCACGGCGAGGAATTCGGGATCAGCGCGGGAATATGCACGGAATACGCGGGGCTGCTGGAGCGGGTGGTGCAGGTGTTTGCCAAGTTCCACGCGGCCAGGGAAGGGTGAATCAAAACGCTGAAACGCTGAAAGACTGAAACGCTGAAAACGGGGCAAGGAAGGAGAACGGTCATGAGATTTAATCTCGGGGACACGGTGGAGGATAAGATCACCAGGTATCGGGGTATCGTCACCGCCTGGATGGAAACCATCACCGACAGAAAGAGCTATCTGGTGGAGGAGGTTGATGCTTTGCAGAGCCCGATCGAATGGTGGTTTGACGAGGGTCGCCTCACGCTGATCGAAAGCGCGCGGCATGCTTGAACGGGGATTCCGGGCGGGTCAGCGACCCGCCTCGGCGGGAAGACGGGCACGACGTGTCGCGCCCCTACGAAACAAGATTCCGGGCGGGTCAGCGACCCGCCTCGGCGATGCAACGGGCGGGTTGCGCAGGCTTAACCCGCCCCTACGAAGAAGACATGGCGGGTGGTGGACACACGACTGGCAGAGCGCATAGGGATCGGTTTTCTCCTCAACTGATCTCGATAGCGGCATAACGTTCCAACGAAGTGGAATGGATCCCGGTTCGACGCCGGGGGCGCTCGCAAAAAAAGCGGAAAGCGGAAAACGGAAAACGGATTTCATCATGTCCGACAGCAGAGAATTAGACGCGGCCGATGCTATGGCCTACGCATGGGGGGTCATCGAAACACGCATAGAAAACTACCTCGAAATTATGGAGCTGCTCGGCGGGCATTATTCTGCGATTCGCCGCATAAAAATCCGTCGCGCCGCCCTCCGCATGAACTGGCTCCATAAGTTCTCATAGGGGCTGGCGGGTCGGCTGCAAGCAGACCGACACCGCGGAGGCGGCCTTCAGAATGACATTTTTTAGGGAGGATGGGACATGACGTGGAGATTTTGGCGAAAAGCGCTGGCTACGGCGAAATCAGACGATGATCTTTTGCGCGAGACGGATCAGCTGGTTGAAAAATGGTTGGCGCGCGACAAAAATGTCGCGATGATGATTCTGACGGCCAAAGGATCGGCTCTGGCCGGCTCTTCGTATGAACTTGGACAAATCTGCCAATGCTTTGTTCAAGCGGAACACGCGCGAATTAGTGCAATTCTGGAGAACAACTCATGACGTGGGGCGAATACCGGGATCGGATCAAGCGGCTGAGTCGAGCATTTGAAATGGCCGGGCAGCCGACGTGGGCCATGCACTATCGGACGGATGCGAGCTTTATGGACGGCTGGCCGCTGAGCCATCTGGACCGCCAGATCGAAGCCGAGATGCTGATCCACGATCTGGAGACGGAAGAGGCGCGGGCGATTGACGCGCTGGAGGAGATGTTCGCCAAAGACAAAGACAGGCCATATCGGGCAGCGCGGATGGTGTTCGAGGAAACGAGAAACGAAGCGACCCCCGACAGTCCTACCGCTGAAGTGGAGAGCGAGAAGACGGAAACGGTGGCGGTATGAGCAGGCCGCGCCATTGCCGGTCAGGAGACCGACAACGGCGGGCGGGTTGCGGAGTATCCTTCACTTCGTTCAGGACAGGCTCTTAACCCGCCCCTACGGAGAGCGCACAGCCGTGCGGCACTACCAAGGACGATAAACGATGAGCGAGCAACTGATCCAGACGCAGATTTATCACGAACTGTCGCGGGAACTGGCGGCGGTGCGGAAGCGGATGCGGCGAGCCGACGGCACAACCGAGATTCAGGCGATTTTCCATCGGTACAACGCCATGCACGGGATCCGTCCGAACACGTTCCGCAGGTGGCTGCGAGCGCAGAACGGGACGCGGCGGAAAGATGCTGGACATTTGCGGAAGGCGGATGCCTGGCGGCCGGTGATCGAGCAGGTGTTCCGGATTCAATGCGAGATGTCGGATTTCGAGGGCGGGCGGTGGATCGCGGCCGAGCACGCGGTCAGGGAGGCCAAAAGCAGAAATCAGAAAGCAGAAATTAGAAACGAGAAAATCGAACGGCTGACGACGGCGAATTACAA
>JAQTRJ010000097.1 GCA_028711875.1 bacterium
TTCAGCAGGCGCGCGCGGGCGACATCGTAGCGCTGGCCGGAATCGAGACACTGTTCATCGGAGACACGGTGGCCAATCTCGACGATCCTCGTCCGCTGCCCGCGTTAAAAATTGATCAGCCCACGCTGGAGATGGTCTTCAGCGTCAACACGTCGCCGTTCGCCGGGCGGGAAGGCAAGTACGTGACGTCGCGTCAGATCCGCGACCGACTCTACAAGGAGCTGCGCGGCAATCCCGCTTTGCGCGTGGACGACGCCGCCGAAACCGACCGGTTCCGCGTGTTCGGGCGCGGCGAACTGCAGTTTGCGATACTGATCGAGATGATGCGCCGCGAGGGTTTTGAGTTGTGCATCGGCAAACCGCGCGTGTTGTTCGAAAAGCGCGACGGACGCACCTTCGAGCCGTACGAAGCTCTGCTGGCGGATTGTCCCGAGGATTTCGTGGGCGTGATTACCGGAGTGCTCGGCACGAGACGCGGGCGGATGACGCGGATGAGCAGCCATCAGACGGGCTGGGTACGGATGTTTTTCGACATTCCCATGCGCGGGCTGATCGGCGTACGCCCGCAGCTGCTGACGGCGACGCGCGGCCCGGTGATTCTGCACAGTCAGTCGGCCGGCTATCGCCCGCTCGAAGGCGAAATCAGTTCGCGTCCGACCGGCGTTATCGTGGCCGACCGCGAAGGCAAGGTTACCGGCTACGCGCTGAACAATCTTCAGGATCGCGGCGATCTGTTCGCCGCGCCGGGCACGCCGGTCTACGAAGGGATGATCGTGGGCGAAAACGCGCGCGACGTGGATATCGTCGTCAATATCGTCCGCGAAAAGAAATTGACCAACATGCGCGCGTCCGGGTCCGACGATCACTATCAGATTGCGCCGCCGCGGATTCTTTCGCTGGAAGAGGCGATCGCGTTCATCAACGACGATGAGCTGGTCGAGGTCACGCCGAAATCGCTGCGGCTGCGGAAGGTACATCTGCGCGCAGACGAACGCAAGAACGCGGAGAAAAGGTCGGCTGCGGCGGGAACCTGATCGCCACGCCTTTTGCGCGACCATGTTCCTTTCGACACGGTGAAGGACGCGCTCGACGCCGGTTTGCGCCCGTGCAAGGTGTGCGAACCGATAGAGCGTGGCGGGGACGTTCCGCACGTCATGCGCGAGCTCTTGCGCGAGCTGCACGCCCATCCGCACACCCGCATCAAAGACAGCGAGCTGCGGCGGCGCTATCCGTTTTTTCAGGAACAGGCGCGGGTGAACCGAAAGCGGCCGCGACCTTCGCGCTGATAACCCCGCCTTGACGGAAATGCAAGGCGACTTGTTTGCTCTCGCATCCACTTGATCGGGAGGCACCATGCACGATGGATCCGGTTCGATTTCCGCTCCCTCTTTCGCCACCGCCGTATTCGGAAGCGCCGGCATTCCGGTGCGGCGGCTCGGACTTTCCGGCACGTATCGCCCCGGCCGCGAAGCCATTCACTACGCGCTCGACCATGGCGTGAATCTGTTTTTCTGCTACGGATTCGACGGACAGACGATTCGCACGCTGCGCGATTTGTCTCCATCGCGGCGGCGCGAAATCGTGCTGGTGACGGGCGCCTATAATCTTCTGTGGGGTCATCCTGATCTGCGGCGAACCCTGGAGAAGCGACTGCGTCAGTTCCGGACGGATTCTCTCGACGTGTTTCTGTTTTTGGGAGTGATGAAGCCGAGGCAGTGCCCGGATGACGTGCTCGAAGAGCTTGTGCGGTTTCGGGAAGAGGGAAAAGTGCGGGCGGTGGGAGTCTCCACGCACGATCGGGCGTTCGCGGGAACGCTGGCGAAGCAAGGCGATCTCAACGCGCTGATGATTCGCTACAATGCCGCTCATCGCGGAGCCGAGTCGGACATTTTTCCGCACGTGACAGCGCATGATCCGGGAGTGATCAGCTACACCGCGACGCGCTGGGGCTATCTGCTGCGGCGGCCGCGCGGCTGGCCGAGCGAGCGCCCCGTACCCACCGCGCGCCAGTGCTACCGTTTTGTCCTCTCGAATCCGAGCGTGGACGTCTGCCTGACCGCGCCGGCGAATCTGCGGCAACTCCAGGACAATCTGCAGGCGCTCGCCGACGGGCCGCTTGCTCCCGACGAGATGACGTTTTTGCGCGACTTCGGCGACATCGTGCATCGCCGCCGGAGCACTTTCACGCCGTCGGAGGCGAATCCAACACGCGGCGCAACGCGACGCTAAGATCGCGCATCACGATCGGCTTCATGACGAAGGCGCGAATCGCGTGGCGGCCGAAGGTTTCGCTGGAGATCGTCTCGCTGAAACCGGTGGTAAGAATCACCGGAAGATCGGGACGGATTGCATGCATTTCGCCGGCGAGCCGCGTCCCCGTGAGCCGCGGCATCGTCTGATCGGTAATCACCACGTCGTAGCGTTCCGGGGCGGCGCGGAACGCTTCAAGCGCTTCGACACTGCTGCTGCGAATCGTCACGGTATAGCCGAGCCGTT
The DNA here is from genome assembly GCA_028711875.1 of bacterium. Lineage (GTDB taxonomy): Bacteria > Electryoneota > RPQS01 > RPQS01 > RPQS01 > JAHJDG01. Next base: position 2,497 of record JAQTRJ010000097.1, read on the forward strand.
CGAGCATCAGCTTCGCCATTTCGGCGATTTCAGCGTCGTCGTCCACGTAGAGAACGTGTTCGTGACCGGCGGCCAGCGGCTCTTCGACGTCATCGTCGGCCAGAGACACGTTTTCCGCTACGGGAAGATAGACATGAAAGACGGTGCCGTGTCCCGGTTCGCTGTACACGGTAATATCGCCGCCGTGTTTCGTGACAATACCGTGCACGACCGACAGACCGAGTCCGGTGCCTTCCCCGACGTCCTTGGTGGTAAAAAACGGCTCGAAAATGCGGTCAATCACTTCGTGGGTCATGCCGTTGCCGGTGTCGCCGACCGTCAGCCGCACGTAGCGTCCCGCGTGCAGATTCGGCCGCGTCTGCGCCAGCGTTTCGTCCACGGTGATGGGCGACAAAGAGACCTCGAGAACTCCGCCGCGGTCGCGCATGGCGTGAAAGGCGTTCGTACAGAGATTCATCAGAACCTGATGAATCTGCGACGGATCGGCCAATACCGCTTCGCAGCCGCTGTGGATCGTTTCGCGGATTTCAATCGTTTTCGGAATGGACGCGCGCAGCAGCTTGAGCGCTTCTTTGATGATCGGATGCAGCTGGAGCGGTTTGCGTTCCTCCTCTCCCTGCCGGCTGAACATGAGGATCTGCTTGACGAGGTCCTTCGCGCGGTGCGCCGCCTGAATCACGTGTTCGATGCAGGTGCGCGCCATGGTTCCGGACGAGGCATCCAGGCGGGCCATGTCGGAGTAGCCGAGGATGGGAGTGAGAATATTATTGAAATCGTGGGCGATGCCGCCGGCGAGCGTGCCGATGGTTTCCAGTTTTTGCGTGCGACGCACTTGCGCTTCGAGCTTCTCGCGTTCCTCCTCCGCGTTTTTCAGGTCGGAGATATCGGTGAGAATGCCGAAGCAGCCGGTGACATTCCCGTTCGTATCGCGGTAGGGAGCTGCGCTGACTTTGACCCAGATGCGACGTCCGCTTCGGTGCAGGATTTGAGTCTCGTAGCGATCGCACGCACCGGCATGACGCTGCGTCGTGCGGTGAGCCACTTCGGCGCGGAGTTCCTCGGGCCAGAGCAGCTCGGCAGCGGTTCCCACCAACTCTTCGGGCATAGAACCGCACATTTCGGCGATTCGGTTATTCGCGTAGATGATCCGTTCATCGAGATCCGTAACCAGCAAGCCTTCGTTCAGATTATCCACCACCGCCCGGAACCACGACTCGGACTCGCGCAGCGCCGTTTCCGTGCGGCGGCGATCCACGACGTCCTGCGCGAACAGATAGCAGATATTTTGCGGCGGCGCCGAGTGATATGACCATTCGAATTCGTGGCTGTCCACCCGGCGGACGGCGGTGAGCGCGCAGGGTGTGGCCAGACTGGCGCGGATAATCTGCAGGTGATTTTCGGGCAGGATGTCGCGCGGATCGTCCAGCCCCAGCGATTCGACAACGCGCAGGGCGGCGGGATTGGTGTAGACGACGGTTCCGTCGGTCGCACAGGCGAGGATCGGAGCCGGATTCTCGCGCGGGAACGACGTAAGCCAGTCGTGTCCCTCGAGATGAGCGATTTTTTCCGTCAGTCGCTCGATCTCCGCCATAAGCCGGGCGATCTGTTCCGTCTGGGTCATTTCTACAAGCTCACGATTGGGATGCCCTGCCGCCATGGGTGCCTCGCTGTACCAAGAATTACTTCCGCATGAATTCTGCAAATTCTCTGCCAATGATGGACGAAGTCTTCGCGAAGTCGTCCACATCACCGGCAGTTGCGGATTATTTGCGCTCTGCAATCCGCACCGACAACAGGAACCGCCCGTCGGTTGCCGATTCACCACCGATGCCGCCTGACAAAAGCAGCACGAATTCCCATATTTCTGGAAGATTCGATCCATGAGGGTGGTCAAACACGCAGAGGGCGAACGCATCGAACCCGCCCCCGGCTGGCGACGGATACGTCTGGCCGGCAGTGACAGCGTTTCCATCGAGTATTTCGACAAGCCGCCAGGTCATGCGTCGCCGCGGCACCGCCACGTTCAGGAGCAAACGTGCATCGTGATTCGCGGCCGCCTGTGCGCGATCGGCGCGGACGACGAGCGGATCGAACTCGGGCCGGGCGATTCCGTGTGGTTCGCGCCGAATGAATTCCACGCGATCGAGAATTCCGGCGACGAGGCCGCGACGGGAGTGGACATTTTCGTTCCCGCCCGTTCCGCCGCTTTCTGGACGGAACAAGCGCAGGCCGCCGACAGGCGCGATGCCTGAGGGATTTCGGGGAATTCAGCGGACCATCGAACGCGATTGCGGGCTATTTCTGATTTCCGTATATTATCCCTGACGGCGACGGAATGGACCAGTGACCCAACCTCATCCGATCCTTTGGCGGCGCGATCTGGTGCCGAATCGAATGACACCCCGATGCGGAAACTCCGGCTGGCGATAGAACTATTTTTGCTTTTTGCGCTGCTGCCGCTGCTGTACGTTTTCGACGTTCTCAAGCTGCCCGTCCTGCTGATTCTGGGACTGTTCGCGCTGGTTTGCTATGTAATTTTGCGACGCGACCGATTCTTCGACCGTCAGCAGCTCTGGAACAGGGAGGGTTTGCGGCGGCAAGGGCCGGTGATGCTGCGGCAGTTCGCGCTGCACGCGATGCTCATCGCCGCCGGCGTTTTCTTCTTGGACCGCGAATCGCTGCTGGCGCTTATGCGCCGCTCGCCCGCGCTGTGGGCGCTGATCATGCTGCTGTATCCGCTGGTGTCGGTTTATCCGCAGGAGCTGATTTACCGCGCGTTCTTCTTCCACCGCTATCGCGAGCTGTTTCCGACGCGGTGGAGCGTGATCGCCGCGAGCGCGATCGCCTTCGGATTCATGCATATTGTGTTCGAAAACACGCTGGCCGTTCTGCTGACGCTGGCCGGAGGCTGGCTGTTCGCCCAGACCTACGACCGCAGCCGCTCGCTGCTCGCCGTGAGCGTCCAGCACGCGCTCTACGGCGGTTTTATTTTCACGATCGGATTGGGGTGGTATTTCTATCATGGAGCCGTCCGCTGAATGCGGCGGTTTCGTGCCATGACGACAAAGGACCCGCTATGAAACCTGCTTCTGTGATTCTCGCCACCGTATCGTTAACGCTGCTGCTGCTGCTGCCCGCAAACCGATCCGCGGCGATGCCGCCTCATCCCGACTTGCTCGAACAGATCCGCGCGGGCGAGGTGCCGGAACCGTACTATCTGAGTCATCATGCAGAGCTGACGGCGCGGGGACTCAATGCCCCCATGCGCACACGCTCACTTCACGAATTGCTGCATCGTTCGCTGGATGAAGACCTGAATATTCTGGCGATTCTGGTGGACTTCTCGGACAACGGCCAGCGGACGCCGGCCGACGACTTCGACGTGCTGCTGTTCGACAGCGCCCGCGGATCGCTGCGCAACTACTACCAGGAAGTATCCTACGGCAACTTGACGCTGACCACGGTGAACGTGCCGGGCGCGCTCGGCTGGCAGCGCGCGCCGCAGAGCTACTCCTACTACGTGAATCACAACAACGGTTTCGGCTCGTATCCGCGCAACGCCCAGAAGCTGGCGGAAGACGCCGTTCATCTCGTGGACGCGGTGGTGGATTTTTCGCGCTACGACAACGACGGCGACGGCTACGTGGACGCGCTGTTCATCGTGCACGCCGGGCCGGGAGCGGAGCGCACGGGCAACGGGAATCATATCTGGTCGCACATGTGGAGCATGAATCCGCAGGTTGTGGACGGCGTGACCACGGAAATCTACTCCATGGAACCCGAGTTTTGGAACGCACCGGGCGACATGACCTGCGGAGTGTACGCCCATGAGATGGGGCACTCGGTGTTCGGATTGCCCGATTTCTACGACTACGATTACGACTCGGAAGGGCTGGGGAAGTGGAGCCTGATGGCGGGTGGATCGTGGAACGGACCGCTCGGCGCGACTCCGGCGCATCCTGATGCGTGGTGTCGGATGACGATGGGCTTCGTGACGCCGGTGTGCGTAACGAGCGATATGCCGTTCGTCGCGATTCCGAACGTGGAAACCGCGCCGCTCATCTATCGGCTATGGACGAACGGAAATCAGGGCCAGCAATATTTTCTCGTCGAGAACCGTCAGCGCACCGGTTACGATGCGGCAATCCCCGGCGAAGGATTGCTGATCTATCACGTGGACGACCAGCGGCATGGCAACGACAACCAGTGGTATCCGGGCTACACCGAAGACGGACACTATCAGGTGGCGCTGGAGCAGGCGGACGGTTTATGGAATCTGGAACAAAACATGAACAGCGGCGACGGCGGCGATCCATTTTCAACCGCCACCGGAAGCAACTTTACCCAGCTCACCGTTCCCGACAACCGCAGCTATGCATCTCAAGACACACGAGTGGGCGTGCGCCGCGTGAGCGCATCCGGCGACACCATGACGGCGGGGCTCTACGTTGGCTCCGCGTCGAACCTCGTGTTCGCATCCATTCCCGACACGGCGGCCGTGGCCGGAGCGACGGTCTGCGTTCCGATGATCGTGGAAGATGAGATCGCCGCCGAGAACGTGACGCGCGTGCAGTGCCGCGTCACGTTCGACGAGACGCTCGTGACCATGACTCCGCCCTATTATGACATCGCGGCGGGCCTCATTCCCGCAAGTTGGGACGTGATTGAGGATCATACGACGTCCGGCACGATAACGATCACGGCGCAGGGCAGCACGCCGCTCACCGGCAGCGGGCCGCTGTTCTGTCTCCATGCGACGCTCGCCGTGTTAGCCTACGAGGGCGACGTCAGCCCGCTGCGGTTCGTCGAACTCACATTCAATCAGGGAACGCCGGCCGCCGACACGACCAGCGGAAGTCTGACCGTGATCGCCCCGCGTTTGGAAACGACACCGTTCAACGTGGATTTCGGATACATTCGCGTGGGACGACCGGCCATGAACGGTTTAGTCGTGCGC
>JAQTRJ010000098.1 GCA_028711875.1 bacterium
CTCGTAGAGCAGAAACGCCGCGCGCAACGACGCGGGCAGATTGGAACTCATTCCGTCCGTGCCCAGCAGCACCCGATCGCGCGGAAAACGATCCGGATCGCTGTACCCCACCCGGTTGTTGCAATTCGATTCCGCGTTCAGCGCCACCCGCAGACCGAGCCGCCCCGCAAGTTCCAGTTCCGCTTTCGAAAGATGAACTCCGTGCGCGATCAGCGCGTGCTCGCCGAGTAGTCCAAACTCATGCAGGCGCGCCAGCGGCCCCGCGTACCCTCGCTCCCGCGCGTCGCGCGCATCGCACGCGTCCTCCGCCGCATGAACGTGAACGGGAATTTCGGGAGGCTTCACGCTCGCAATTTTTTTCAGCGATTCATCGCCGAGCGTAAACGATGCGTGCAGTCCGAACATCCCGCGGCGGCGCGCGTCGCGTTTCGCTTTTTCGCGGAAGCGAAGATTTTCTTCAATCGCTTCGTCGAACGCTCGCGTCCCGTTTCGGTCCGTCGTTTCGTAGCACAGCGCCGCCGTCAGATGGAACACGTCGAACGCTTCGGCGATCGCGTCCAAACTTCCCGCAATCGCATGCGGCGACGAGTGATGGTCGAAAATCGTCGTGCAGCCGTGCCGCGCCGATTCGAGCGCCGTCACCAGCGCCGACAGTCTGATGGTTTCCGCGTCCAGCGATTCATCCAGCCGCCACCACAATCGCGCGAGAATCGCCCGAAAGTCTGGCAGCGATTCGCCCAGGGGAATTCCCCGCGCGAGCGCCGAGTACGCGTGGTGGTGCGAGTTTATCAGCCCCGGCACGGCCAAGCTGTCCGGCAGGTCTATCCGTTCCGCTCCCTCGTATTTCTGCCGCACCGCCCAAGACGCAGCCGAGCCGTCCGAAGCGTCCAGTATGGCTTCGATCAGCCCGTCTTTAATGAATAATTCACAATTACTTCGGAGTGCTCCCCGGCCATCCCACATCCGGCCGACCCGGAGCGTCCTATGTGCCGTCTGCGCCACGTCCACCACTGCCTTTCGCCGACTGCCGAAAAGGAGTACTCCCTCAATTTACCATATCTTCCCCAGAGAGGCAAGCCCCGTTTCCTCCATTCCCAAGAGCGGGAAAATGTCCTTGACTCCCGCTCGATCTTTTGTTACTTTAGAAGTGAACGCCTTCGGTTGGGGATTTCACTCCGCCGGATACAAATCAGAGCGAATTCTCCGCTGAGGAAGTGGCAGGACTCGCTCCTTTCTTTGACATAACTTCACCACCACATCCACTTTCCTGGCTGCGTCGTGTGCCGGCGGCGACAGCCCGCGCGCCTTACACCAACCGGAGGGTTCGATCATGCGCTCCCGCGTTGCACTTCTGCTTTGCTGTGCTCTCCTCTGGATCGCCGCCACCGGCCTGCCGTCTCTGGCCCTCAACCGCTTAATGATTGACGGCATTCACGGGCACCAGAATCTCTACGGCCACATTGAAGGCCCCTATCTCCCCGTCGTCTACCCCGACTCGCGCTTCACCATCTTCGGCGTGGAACGCCTGCCCGTCTACAACATCCTGCTCGAAGGCTACACCACTCAAAGCTACTGGGACTCTATCCTCTTTGAAGTCCCGCCCGGCGCCGACGTCCTCTACGTGATCGTCACGCCGGAAACACCTTCCCCGCCGCAGCCGCCGATGTATTACCCGTTCATCACGCTGACCCTGCCCGATCAGTCCAGCATGAGCGGCGCGTACGGATTCACCCATCTCGATGATCCGCCGCCCGGTCAGTATCTCCTGTATATCTCGCATCTGGCGGGAGTCTTTCCCTATCTGATCGGAACCGGCCCGCGCGTCTTCGACGTCTATCCGCTCGACGACTACGACGCCGCGCTCGAATTCCACAATGATATGTACGACTACTGGACCGGTGATCCGCCCCGCCGCTCGGAGGCCGATTTCGCCTCGATCGTTGCCGCCGTGGACGAAGGCATGGGCATCGGTCTTTTCTACGATTGCGGAGAACCGCTCGCCGACAAACCAATCATCCATCTGCGCGATCTGAGCCATCAGGGCGTTACCGTGCAGGTGGACGTGCCCGGCCGTCTGACGCTGGCCGTTCCCGAGCCGGACAGCCGCTGGCCGCTCGAATGGAAAGTGCCGCCCACCGCCGGTGACGTGGAACTCGACTACGAAGTGCTGCTCCGCCGAACGCTGAATTTCCTCTGGTCCGCGCCCGGCAGCCAAACCGTTGAAAATCGCTCGTGGGCCACGCTCCACGATGCGAAATTGATCTCGTTTCATGAAGGAAAAGGCTACACCATCTGCGAGGCCGGCACGCTTTCGCCCCTGAGCGATGCCACCGCCGCCGCCGGTCCGACGTTGCCTTTCGCCGAGTCCTTCGCGGCGCTTGACCGGATGATGCGCGCCGAAGCTCTGAAGGCGGGTCTCACCCCGGAGGAAACCGAATCCTTCTTCGCCCGCTGCAACTGGCCGCTGCGGATTCTCACGCGGGTGACTCGCGAGCCGGGCCGCATGGCGCTCTATTATCTCGACGGCGAAGACTACGACGCGCTCTTCCCCGTGCAAACCGATCCCGTCCCCGCCGACCGCAAGCGCGTGCTGTGGGTCTATTCGTTCCTGCCCGAGCACCTGACCGCGCCTCTCAGCGTCCATCAGCCGTGGGCTTCGCCCGCCGCGTTCTCGCCCGGCGTGACCGGCGAGTATCATGAATACGGCGCGCTCCGCGAGACCTACGGCGGCGACGCGCTCGATGAAATGGACGTGTGGGGCTGGCACTTCTACGATGGATTCCTCGAGGATACCAGCAACGCCGGCGCCCAGTTCCCCGAATGGGGAACGTGGGGCAGCATTCTCTATCACACTCCCGGACTCAGCCCGCTCGCGGCGGAACTGCTGGCCGGTGTGACCGAGATCAACGGCGCGTTCACCAGCCCGATCTCCGCGCCCGGCGGTGAAGTGATTATGTCCGGTGACAACGACACCTATTGCACTCCGTGGGAAGCGCCATCCTGTCCGTTCCCGGCCGGCAGCTATCCGCCCGTGGTCGTCGCCCGCGAGGCGGCCTCCGGCGCGCGCATCATCGCCGCCGGAGATTTCTGTTTCCTCGATTCGCTCGCCGATAACGTGCAGTTCGGCCGCAACGTCTGGGATGCGCTGCACAGCGAGCGCACCGAGAATGTTCCCGACATTGATGTGCCCGACGCCATCGTGGATTTCGCTCTGCTCCCCGGCGAAACCGGTGAGACGATGATGTGGATTTACAATCGCGGTGACGCGCAGATGCAGACGAACTTCATCCGGCCGGAAGCGGACTGGCTGAACGTTGAAGGCCCCGATCTCCGTTCCATGCCGGGAAACGATTCGCTCGCCTTCACGCTGTATTGGTCGGCGGCGGGCTTGGACCCCGGATACTATTACAGCCAGTGGATGCTGATTACGAACGATCCCAACGAGGATACGCTCTACTGGCCGGTGCGTTTGCACGTGCTCGGCGTCGCAGGAGCAGATGTCCCTTCGTCCGCTCTGCCCGCCGCTTTCGAGCTTAGCCCGCCCTATCCCAATCCGTTCAACGCGGTGACCACAATTCGCTACGGATTGCCGCGCGCCTGCGACGTGCGGCTCGAACTGTTCAATCTCATGGGACAGAAAGTGGCCACGCTGGTCAACGGTCGTGCGGAAGCGGGCTATCGAAGCGTCCAGTGGAACGCGCAGAATGTCGCGTCCGGCGTGTACATCTGCGAGCTCCGCGCCGAGGGAAACGTGCTCTCGCAAAAACTTCTGCTGATGAAATAATCGCCTGTGAATTCGGCGGTCGGGGCCGATGGCATCGCTCTTTTGTAGTGACACAGCTTGCTGTGTCGTTCCCGTGGTTGCACACGGCAGTGTTTTCCCTTACGCTGTACTGCCGTGCGCGGTCGAGCTATTGCCGGTTCTTGAAAGGTCGTCTCGTTGTTGCCGCGGCCGCTGCTTGCGTCTGCCCGGTGCTGGACCCGGATGGCTGTGTCACTACTCTCGCGCACTAATCCACACGCTCCGGCGTGTGGGAATTGTTGCCGCGGCCGCCTCCGCATCCTTAGCGCGAAAACCTTCTTAGAAGCAGCAGGAGAGCGTATCCCAAGAATATCAGTGGCGATTTTCCGTGCAATCAACACGGCCGCTCCCCTCGGGGAGCGGCCGTGTGTTTCAGAAGGTGACCGGCTGCCGACGGTCACTTTTCGCTTTCTTCTCGAATCCCGAATTTCTTCAGCCGATAGCGCAGCGTTTCGCGCGTCATCCGCAGGAACCGCGCCGCCGCCGAGGCGTTGTTGTCGCAGTGCCGCATGGCGATGCGGATCAGCTGCTTTTCCACTTCCTCGAAATTGACTCCGTGCGGCGGAACCTTGATGTCCATTCCCCCGACCGGCGGCGACGTCATCGGCGCGGGCGAGCTTTCGGCGGAGACCTCGGGGAAAATCGTCGGTCGGAACCGCGTCTTGATCGCCAGGTCCTGCGGCTGAATTTCGTCCGACGTTCCGATCAGCACCGCCCGCTCGATCGCGTTGCGCAATTCGCGGATGTTCCCCGGCCAGTCATAGGAGAGCAGAAGCTGCTGCGCGTCGGGCGAAATCCGCACGATGTTCTTGCTGAATTCGCGATTGAAATGCTTCACGAAGTGATTCGCGATTTCCAGCACGTCGCGGCCGCGCTCGCGCAGCGGCGGCAGATGGATCGTGAACACGTTCAGCCGATAGAACAGATCGCGGCGGAACGCTCCGGCCGCCATCTTCTCGTTCAAGTCGGCGTTGGTCGCGGCGATCAGCCGAAACTGCACCGAAATCGTGCTCGTTCCCCCGAGCCTGCGGATTTTTCTCTCTTCGATCACCTTGAGCAGTTTCGCCTGCAGGTTGATCGGCATGTCGCCCATTTCGTCGAGGAAAAATGTCCCGCCGGTCGCGACTTCCAAGAGTCCCCGTTTGCGCTGCTTGGCGTCGGTGAACGCGCCTCGTTCGTAGCCGAACAGTTCCGCTTCGAGCAAACTCTCGGGCATGGCCGCGCAGTTCACTTCCACAAACGGCTCTTTAGAATTCGCGCTGGCCAGATGAATCGCGTGGGCGACGAGTTCCTTGCCGGTTCCCGAATCGCCGGTCAGCAGCACGGTTGCGTACGGAACCGTCGCGACTTTACGCGCGGTGACGATCACTTCCTGCATCTGCGGGCACGAGCCGATCAGCCGGTCGAAACCGTAGGCCGCTTTGTGATTTTCGCTCACGCGTTCCAGCACAGCGTCTTTCTTTACGTTGGCCAGCGCGCGCTCGATCAGCAGCGTGAGTTTTTCGAGATTCAGCGGCTTGCCGAGATAATCGAACGCGCCCTGCTTCATCGCTTCCACGGCTTTTTCCGGCGACGCTTGGCCGCTGAAAATCAGCACCGGATGCGATTCGTTCGCTTCGTGGATGCGGCGGAGCAGTTCCACGCCGTCGTAGGCTCCCGGCAGACCGACATCTATTAAAGAGAGGTCGGGCACGAGGGCGTGAAACTGCGCGAGTCCCTGCTCGCCGTCGCCGGCCTCGGCCACTTCATAACCCCGGTCTTCGAGAGCCATCCGTATGACTTCCCGGACGTTAGAATCATCATCCACGACCAAAATCGTTCCCGGCATACGCGCCGCCTTCCTCTGAAAAGACCATACTCCTGCTCTGTTATCGGCTCATTTGCCGCAAGAGTTGAGCCATTTCAACCAAAAACTTTCCCCCTCTTTGTGGGGGGACAAAGGGGGGTCTCCTCATGCCAAACAATGAAAAGCTATATTGAATCGGCAACAATCTTGCATTATTTTACATCTGTTCATTTCCGTCGTAGTTTCACACGGCAGTTTGCCCTTGTAGGGGCGGGTTAAGGTACTCCGCAACCCGCCCGCCGTAGTGACACCGCTTGCTGTGTCCCTCCGTGGTTTCATGCGGCAGTGTGTTTCCGTAGGGGCTGATTGCATCGCCCTTTGCAGCGAACGATTCATCGTGTCATCTGTCGGGGCCGATTCATCGCGCCTTCGTAGATGCAAACGGCAGTTTGCCCTTGTAGGGGCGGGTTAAGGTACTCCGCAACCCGCCCGCGCTGTAGATGCAAACGGCAGTTTGCTCTTCTCTTCCGCCGAGCAGGGACCATGACCCTGCCGGAATATTTTTTAAGGCATGACCGCCACCGCCATTGCCACTCAATGAATTCCAATGTATATTGTCTCCATAATAATACGGAGTCAATGTCATGAGTTCCTTTAAAGCATCTTTCGCTCTTTTATTCTTGGCAGCCACTGCATGTAGTTCCTTTGGACAGGGATTCAGTGTTTGCTTAAGAGACACGAGCGCTGAACTCAGAAATGCTTGTACCGGCGGGACACCCTTGCCGGACGGCACTGTCGTACAAATAGTCAGGGACGCTGATTCGAACGGCCCGGACTGGGAGGATCCTCTGGCCGAGCTGTGCTCTGTGCCGCCGGAATGTGAAACCGGCCCGGCCCGCACGCACAACTTCAACTCGTTTGCCATGAACGGTACGGCCAGTTTAGGCCGGCCCGGCTACTTCGATTGCGAAGCTGATTTCACGGCGGTGCTTGCGATGCCTATTCCCGCCCGCTATTACCTTCGTATCTGTTTGGAAAGTGTCTATTGGGTTTCCGAGGTCTTCCAACCTGTACCGGAGCATCAGACAATCGAGATTGACGAATGGACGTGTTATCCCTGTGGCTGCAATTCAATCCTGCCCGCTCCCGCCAACGTGGCGGCGTCCATTGACCAGTTCTGCAGCCATGTCCAGATCACCTGGGCGAATATCGCGGGTGAACAAGGCTATGTCATTCTGCGCGACGGCAATTCCATAGGAACCGCCAATGCCGATGCCACCATTTTTTACGATGTCACGGCGATTCCGGGTACGACCCATAGCTATGCCGTGCGAGGCTTTAATGTGTGCGGTAACGGCCACGCGAGCTTGCCCGCGCCCGGCCGGCGAAAAGCCGTGCCCGGTCCGCCGCAAAATGTTCAAGCATCGGATGGAGTCTATTGCTTTGTGCGGATCAGTTGGAGCGCGATGACCGCCGACAGCTTCCAAATCAGGCGTGACGGCGTTCGGGTAGGAAGAACGCTCAGCGGCGGGACCAGTTTCGATGACATGACAACGGTAGGAAGCACGGTCTATAATTATTCCGCGATTGCTTATAACAACTGTGGTCCAAGTCCCGAATCCGTTGCCAATTCCGGCTACGGTGGGGCGCGGCCTTCGCAAGTGACCTCGCTTACGGCCAGCGATACAAGTTGCGCGGCGATCTATCTGCGCTGGGCGGACACCGTCGCCGAAGACAGCTTCCGCGTCATCCGCGACGGAGACTATATTGACTATGCCGCCAGGGACGTCACGCAATATGCCGACTTTCTGGTTT
>JAQTRJ010000099.1 GCA_028711875.1 bacterium
ATCTTCTGAATCGTCTGGAGAATCTTCGGCACCACGTCATAGACCTGGCACGCGAGCTTGAACACCGGATGGTTCGGACACTCCTTTTCGCCGAACGCGCGGAACGCCACGAACCGCGGATCGGTGATCCGCAGCACGGCATGACCGTAGCCCGGAATCACGCGGCCCGAATCCAGCGTCTCGTGCGCGAATTTGTCGAGCTGCTCGTTGGTCGGATTGCCGTGGAACTGATCCACCACCATCTCCAGCCACGCCAGACATTCCTGATTCGCCAGACCGTGCAGCGGGCCGGCCAAGCCGTTCAGTCCCGCGGCCACGGAATAGTAGCCATCGGAGAGCGCCGAACCGACGCAATGACAGGTATGCGCCGACACGTTGCCGCCTTCATGGTCGCTGTGCAGCACCATGTACAGCCGCATCAGCCGTGCGAAACCGCCGGTCGGGTCTTTGATCCCCATCATGTGCGCGTAGTTCGCGCCCCAGTCCAGATCGGGCTTCGGATCAATCCGCGGACCGAGATCATACTTCCAGCGATAGACCGCCGCGCCCAGCGTGTGAATCTTGGCCACGATATCGAGCGAGTCTTCCAGCATCGCTTCCCAATACACGTCCTTCTTCATCCCTTCGCCGTAGCGCTTGCGGAACACCGACTCGCGCTCGAGGGCCAGAATCAGCGTGTTGAACACCGCCATCGGATGCGCGTCCTTCGGAAACGCGTCCAGAATCTTCCACACGTAGCCCGGAATCGCCTGTCGCTTGGCGAGTTCGTTCTGCAAATCCTTCGTTTCGGCGGCGCTCGGGAGTTCGCCCGTCAGCAGCAGCCAGAAGGTCTCCTCGGGAAGTTTATCCGTCAGCTCCAGAAGCGGAATGCCGCGAATGATGAGTCCCTTGTCGGGCGGAACCAGCGACGTGTCGCACAGCAACCCCTTCACGCCCCGCATACCGCCGAGCAGCGCGCCGATGGTCATGTCCGAAATCTTCTTATCGCCGTGCGTCTTTCCGAAATCCTTGATCGTATTCCGGTATTCCGGAACCTTCTTCTTCAGCTTCTCAAGTAGAAGCGACATAATGGCCATCCTTCCTCTGTTGAATGATCTGGCTATCTGCGAATGAATTGACCGGGGGGGAGTCAACCGGAGGGCCGACCTGGCCGGTTGTGATAAAGATTGCAAATTCGAGTGAAAAAGTCAACGCTGTCCGCCGTCATGATTCTCATGTCTTCAATGGATAATTCTAAAATAATCAACCTATGATCCAAAGTCAACTTTATGACTGAAACGCTCCTATTCTCGATACTCATCGCCTCGATTGCAGCCGCATCTGCCGGTCTTCTGATTCTCCGGCGGGTTCGATCGGTGCGTGACTCCGCCGACTCCGAAGAGCGGATCATGAAGCGATTGGACGGTCTACTCGACTCGATGTCCCGCGTCCGCGAGGAATCCCGCGCCGCCGTGCAGGATAAAGTGGCCGAGCTGCTCCGTCACGCCGAAGAGCAGGATCGCTCCGCCCGCGAGGAGATTCAGCGCACCCTGAACGGCACCACCGAGGCGCTGATCGGCCGTTTCGAGAAATTGCAGCAATCCAACGAACAAAAACTCGGAGAGATTCGCGGCGAAGTCGAGAAGAAGCTCTCCGAAACATTAAAGAGTTCCGGTCAGGCGTTCAAGGATGTCACCGACCGGCTCTCCGAATTGCACGTGACCAATCAGCGGATCGTCGAGTTTTCGCGCGATCTCAACGAGTTGCAGGGCATCCTCAAGGCTCCCAAGCTCCGCGGAATACTGGGCGAAGCCGCCATGGAGCGCATGCTTGCCGACTGCCTCGCCGCCGATCAATACGAATTCCAGCGCGAGATTGAAGGCAATATCGTGGATGCCGTCATTTTCAATCCCACCGGCCACGTCCCGATTGACAGCAAGTTCCCGCTCGATTCCTGGCGGAAAATTCACGCCGATGATCTATCCGACGCCGACCGGAATATCGCCCGCCGTAATTTCGTCCGCGACGTGAAGAAACATCTGGATGACATCTCCCGCAAATACATCCGCCCGCCCGAAACGCTGCCCTTCGCCGTGATGTACATTCCCGCCGAGGGCGTATATTACGAGATGATGGAGTATGCCGAACTGGCCGAATATGCGCGCGCGAAATCCGTTTTCCCCGCGTCGCCGATGACCTTCTGGGCGCTCCTGCAGGTGACCGTGATCGGCTTTCGCGGGATGCGCATTTCCGAGGAAGCGCAGCACATCAGCGGACTGCTTCGCGCGCTGACCGACGATTTCCGTAAAATGCGCGACGTCTTCGACACAGCCAATAAACAGCTTGGCCACGCCAAATCCAATATGGACAACGCGGCCACCCAGCTCGACCGCTTCGGCACGAAACTCGATTCCATTCACGGCACGTCGCTCGATCAGAGCGAGCCGCTGAACCTGCCGGGGGACTCGACGCCGTGACCCGCCTGCCCGCCATGTTGATCGCCGAGCAGGTCGAGCTCTTTCCGGTTGAACTCACGCACTCGGAGCCGGTGCCCACGCCCGAAACCAGCAAGGCCCGTCATCAGCCGAAAGGTGAGGTTTATGATTTGGCGCGCTTCTTCGAGGTTATCAATCAAACCGTGTTCAAGAGCGCGCTCGAACCGTGTGTGCTGCGCTGGTCGCGCAATCGCTGGTCGCATACGCTCGCGCTCTGCGACGTGAAGAAGCGCGTGATTTCCGTCAATCGCGCGCTTGACGACGCGCGGATTCCCGAAATGGTCATCGCCTGCGTCGTTCATCACGAAATGCTCCATCTCTATTTCGGCGTGAACGAGGGTCCGAGCGGCCGCCAGCGTTTTCACACACCGCAGTTTCGCGTGGCCGAGCGCCGCTTCCCCGCGTTCGCCGATTCGGAAAAATGGATCGCCGACCACTGGCCCCTCCGCGGCCGCCCCGCCAAGCATCGCCGCAGCGAGGAACAGAGTTTCTTGAGCTATCTCGCGCTGATGTACTCTTAGAATAATTGCCTGCATCCCCTTCAGTTGAAAATGGATGGGCAGAGTTGAAATACCAGTTTATAGTGATGATTGTTGGAGGCATTATTACCTCGATTTCGGTCTATGGACAGGATTGGACTTTTATTGGCCGCCCACCCTACGAGGTGCTGTGCGTCCAAGGTCTCGATCTGGAAACGGAGGTTTCACTCGCAGGTACATGGCGAATTGATAGCGAACCGGAGAGTGGAGGGATATTCTCGAATGATGGACTGGACACAATTTGGCATTTTGTTGGGCTTTCCGGTCATCGTGTCCGTGCATTAAGGTGCTTCCATAATATTGAGGGAAGCGTTTTCGCTGCCACATCCGAAGGTCTATACCGTTCCAACGACAATGGAAATACCTGGGACTCCGTGACCACATTGGGTACGATACTTCGCTTCGAACAGTATGATTTCGCAGTCTCACCCTTGAATTCGTCAGAATGGGCGCTGGTCGCCAACACCGGTGATGGCATTGGTCGTCTCTACATATCACATGATGCCGGAGCTATGTGGCCGATTCTCTGGACTGACTTCTCGATGGATGAACTATGCTATTCGCGTTATCAGAGCACTACACTCTATTTCGCTCGACAAATACAACTCTGTAGAATGCAAACCACGGACACGACAGTTGATGTGTTGTACACGATGCCGGCACAGAGCATTCGTGCTATGGACATTCATCCCGATAGTCCTTGGCTTTTCTTCCTTGGACGTGACTCGGTGTACCGATATGACGAGGACAGCGGGAATATCCTGCGTGCATCATTACCGACAGAAGCAACTCCCGGCGGGAGTCTGGTTGTGACTCCGTCTGGTGAAGTCGTACTCGGTTCTGCCGGTGGTGTGTATGTGACGGATCCCGATTTCAGCAATTGGGCGTGCCGAAATGGGGCGGCTCCGGCTTCAAATGGAGCGGTGGTGTATTATGTGTCGGACAACCGATGGATCGGGGGATTTGCTGGGGGATTGTACGGTCTTCGTCCTTCATCCAGCACGGATCGCAGGATTATCACAACGAGTTCATTGGAATTTGTGGTTTTTCCTAATCCTGCTCGCGAAGGATTAACGATACAAACTGGTTTGGGAATTCGGGAGATTTGCCTTTATGATATTCTGGGTCGAACCGTGGCAACGCAATCGCTGAACGGAAATCCGCAGGCGGTTCGTTGGTCACTCCAGGAGTTGCCGTCGGGAACCTATCTCTTGGTGGGCTCAAACGATCGTCAGCAGCATGTGGTAACCCTGCGGCTGATTCGCTGAGACAGAGAAAGCGACCAATCATGATCGCCTCCGTTGTTTGGCACTGCGATCCGCTCAAGATTGAGCGTAGTACTCTTCCGTCTTTCTCGCGATCTCCCACAGCTCGCCCGTCGCGCCGTTCACCGTCACGCGGCCGCGGAACGGAATCGCGCGGTCGAGCGAGAGCGAGGCGGAACAGTATTTCGTGAGCGAGAGTTCCAGTGCGCGCTTGAGCGTTTCCGCGAGCGAGGGAGCGCCTTCAGCATTCAAGTGGAATTCCACCGACCGCACAATCTTGGGAACGCTCTCCGCGCGCGTAACATCAACAAGCATTTCGAGCCGCGTGATTTCTTTGCGGCTCTTCTTCACGATGTCCGCCACGTCCACGAGCGCGCAGCCCGAGAATCCGATCACAAACGTTTGAAACGGATCACTCGCCGCGCCCGTGCCGCCGCTGGCCGTGCCCGTGTCCAGCGCAACCCAATGATTGGAATCGGATTTCGCGATAATGGTGTGGTCTTCGATGTGTCTCAAATAGGCTTTCAAAGGAACTTCCTCATCGCTTGCTGTGTATTATTGAAAATGAATCCGGAGTGAAACCTTGATCCGAAACTTCGCACTTTCCGCCTTCGCCCTCGCTCTGCTGACCCTCCCCGTTTTCGGGCAGGATGACATGCCGCCCGTACCCGTGCAGGCGCTGTGGAAATCCACCGGCCTTCCGATCGCAGGAAGCGCCGAACTCGGTGTCGTCTTCGACGTCCCCAAGGGCCACCACATCACCGACGTGGACTACGGCCTGTTCTTCGTCGAGATCGCCGATACCTTCGGAATTCACTTCGACCCGCCGCGGTTCCCGCCCGGCATTCCCTATCATGACGAGCGCGCTTATCGCGGCCGCACGATTGTGATGGTTTCCGCCACCGCCTCGGACTCCGCCGTTCCCGGCGAATATTCGTGGCCGGTCAATGTCGGGTTCCAGATTTGTCAGGAATTCGGCACCGAGATGTGCTATCTGCCGCACGAAGAAACCGTGACGGTCACGGTCAACGTCGTTCCCGCCGGAACTGCCGTCGAGCCGGCCAACCTCGCCACCTTCGAGGTTCCCGTCGAAGTCGAGAAGAAGCTCTCGCTGGAAGAGCGGCTCATGGCTGCGTTGGAGCAGGGTTCATGGCTCGCGTTTCTGCTGGTCTTCGTCGGCGGCATTCTGACCAGCTTCACCCCCTGCGTCTATCCGGTGATTCCCATCACCATCGGCTACATCGGCGGCGCGAGCAAGGGCAAGCCGCTGCGCGGTCTCGGTCTGTCCGCGATCTTCGCGCTCGGCATCGCCATCGTCTACAGTTCGCTCGGTCTGTTCGCCGCCGCCACGGGCAGTTTATTCGGCTCGGTGTCCGGCTCGCCCCTTGTGAATGTCGTCGTGGCCGTGGTGTTCGCGCTCATGGGCTTCAGCATGCTCGGCGCGTTCGATATCGCCCTGCCGTCGGCGCTGCAAACCAGCCTTTCCGGCGGCACGTCGCGGCGCGGATTCTTCGGCCCGCTTCTGCTCGGAATGGCCTCGGGACTCATCATGGCTCCCTGCGTCGGCCCGGTGATCGTGGCGCTGCTCGCGTGGGTGGCCAAATCCGGAAATCTGTTGTATGGCTGGGCGCTGCTCTTTACCTTCTCCTTCGGTCTCGCGATGCTGTTTCTTGTGATCGGCACTTTCGCCGGAGCGATTCAAGCCCTGCCGCGCGCCGGAGCGTGGATGGAAACGATCAAGAAAACGTTCGGCTGGATTCTGCTGGCGGGTGCGTTCTACATGCTCCGTCTCACGATTCCCGAACCCTATTATACGCTGGCCTGGGGCGTGCTGCTCATCGTGTTTGCCGTGTTCGCGCATGCGTTTGATGCCGTTCCCGAGGACGCCGGCGGCGGCCGCCGCCTGTGGAAGGCCGTCGCGCTGATCGCGTTTCTCGGCGGCGCAATCGCGCTCTTTCGCGTCTTCGGGCCGGGCGTCGCCACCGTGGAAGCTCCGCGCGCGGACCTGGAATGGATCGTCAACGATGAAGAACGCGCGCTGGAACTCG
Organism: bacterium; assembly: GCA_028711875.1. Lineage (GTDB taxonomy): Bacteria > Electryoneota > RPQS01 > RPQS01 > RPQS01 > JAHJDG01. The sequence continues at coordinate 6,327 of JAQTRJ010000099.1, forward strand.
CGGCCGGCGAGGGCAAGCCGATGATTATGGATTTCTACGCCGACTGGTGCGTCGCCTGCGTGGAACTCGACGAGAAAACGTGGAGCAAGCCCGACGTGGTCGAGCGCTTGGGCGACTTCGTGCGGCTGAAATTCGATTTCACCCGCGAAACGCCGTGGGCCAAAGAGATGAAGCAGAAATACGAAATCACCGGGATGCCCACGGTGATTCTGTTCGACCGGTCCGGCGAGGAAGCCGCGCGCTTCGCGGGATTCCTGCCGCCGTCCGATGTCATCGCTCTGCTCAATCAGCACAATCTATAGAACAAAAATCCGAAAGGAGTGCCGCGTGTCCGATCTGATCGAAGTGACCGACGCCAATTTCGAGGAACTCATGCTGCGCGCCGATAAACTCGCCGTGCTCGATTTCGGAGCGGAGTGGTGCGCGCCCTGCAAAAAAGTTCATGCCCTGCTCAAGGAACTCGCGCCGTCGTGGAGCGGCCGCGTGGTCATGGGCGAGATTGACATCGCCGCCAATCCCGACGTCCCGCGCCGCTACCGTGTCATCAACATTCCGCAAGTGCTGTTCTTCAAGAACGGACAGCATGTGGACACGATCGCCGGAGTCCTGCCCAAGGCGAAATTCGAGGAGAAACTCAAGAGCCATTTGGGCTGAACCGATCTCCCGATATCGCCGAGCCGGGCGTCCGCGCCCGGCCGGAAAGTCATCCCTTGCTTTTTTTCGCAGGCTTCTTGGCCGGTTTCGCTGCCGCGGCGCTCGTCGTCGCGGCGGTTTTCTTCGTCGGACTTTCCCGCGTCGCGGCCGCTGCGGAGGGGACTTTTTCTTCCGCGTCCGTCGGCGCGGCGGTCGGATCGAGTTCAAGAAGCTGCTTGCGCAGTCCGTCGAGTTTGTCTTCGATCCGCTTGACTTCCCGCTCGCTCGTCTTGGCGATCTGACTCGCGTGTCCCACGCTGAGAAACGCGTTCAGCTTCGAGCCGTGCTGCTTGGCGGCGATCTCCCGTTCCGCCTGAAGAATCCGAATCTTCAGCGACCGGATTTTCTGTTCGCGCGCTGCGTCGTCCATGAGG